>CALCTX010000314.1 GCA_937907035.1 uncultured Selenomonadales bacterium | reverse complement strand
TTATTTGCAAAGATTGATGAGCTGAATAATGATGCTAAAATACATGGAATTTTAGTGCAGCTTCCGTTGCCGGATACGTTGGCTTCTATTGAAACAGAGGTGCTTGACCGGATCAATCCGTTAAAGGATGTTGATGGTTTTCATCCTATAAATGTCGGAAGGCTGTCTACCGGGCAACGTTCGTTGGTACCGTGTACGCCGGCGGGATGTATCAGGATGCTTGAATTAGCTGATATACCTTTAGATGGGGCAAGGGCAGTTGTTATCGGGCGCAGTAATATTGTCGGCAAGCCGATGATGAATTTATTATTGGGAAAAAATGCTACAGTTACAGTTTGCCATTCCCATACGAAAAATTTACAGGAGATCACTAAGGAAGCAGATATATTAGTAGCCGCAATCGGAAAACCACAATTTGTGACAGCTGATATGGTAAAGCCCGGGGCTACGGTTATAGATGTAGGTATCAATCGGATCGCTCCGAAAAAGTTGGTCGGTGATGTTGATTTTGAGGCGGTAAAGGAAGTGGCAGGGGCTATTACACCTGTACCAGGTGGAGTAGGCTTGCTGACGATTGCCATGTTGATGCAAAATACTTTGACCGCAGCGGAAATGCAGCTTGATAAATAATTTTAAATAAAAAAGGGAGGCATATAATAATGAAAACTGACGTGGAGATCGCTCAAGAGGCTGTTATTGAGCCAATTAAAAATATTGCAGCAAAGTTAGGCTTGTCAGAAGAAGAGATAGAGCTTTATGGAAAATATAAGGCAAAAATAGCTTTGGAAACGTGGAATCGTGTAAAAGATAAGCCGAACGGAAAACTCGTTTTAGTAACGGCAATAAATCCTACTCCGGCTGGTGAAGGTAAGACAACTACCAGTGTCGGATTGGCTGATGCTTTTCATGTTCAGGGGAAAAATGTTGCGGTAGCACTTCGTGAGCCGTCACTCGGTCCTTGTTTCGGTGTTAAAGGCGGAGCTGCCGGCGGCGGTTATGCGCAGGTTGTACCAATGGAGGATATAAATCTTCATTTTACCGGCGATTTTCATGCTATTACGACTGCCCATAATTTGTTAGCAGCAGTTATCGATAACCATATTCAGCAGGGAAATGAATTGGATATTGATGTTCGGCGGATAGTATGGAAACGGGTTTTGGATCTGAATGACCGGGCTTTGCGGCATGTTGTTATCGGTATGGGCGGAAAAGCTCATGGTGTACCGAGAGAGACTGGCTTTGATATTACGGTAGCTTCTGAAATGATGGCTATTCTTTGCTTGTCCAGTGGCTTAGAGGATATGAAGAAACGTCTTGGTGAGATCGTTGTTGCTTATACGAGAGGCGGAAGAGCGGTAAGAGCAAAAGAATTCAATGTAACTGGGGCATTGACATTATTATTTAAAGATGCGATCAAACCGAATCTTGTACAGACATTGGAAGGAACACCGGCATTTATTCATGGCGGTCCGTTTGCCAATATTGCTCACGGATGCAATAGTATCATGGCGACGAAATTTGCTTTAAAATTTGCCGATTATGTTGTTACGGAGGCAGGATTCGGTGCAGACCTCGGGGCAGAAAAATTCCTTGACATTAAATGTCGGTTTGCCGGATTCCATCCGGATGCAGTTGTTATTGTTGCAACTGTAAGAGCTCTTAAGATGCATGGCGGTCTTTCTAAGAAAGAATTGGATAAGGTAGATATGGCAGCATTGGAAAAAGGTTTGGCAAATCTTACGAAGCACATTGAAAATATTCATAAATTTGGATTGCCGGCTGTTGTTGCAATAAATGCATTCCCGACTGATACTCAGGAAGAGTTGGCATTTGTTGAGAAGAAATGTCAGGAACTTGGAGCTGAGGTTGCGTTATCAGAAGTTTGGGCAAAAGGTGGCAAGGGTGGTCTGGCTTTGGCAGAAAAGGTCGAAGCAGCTATGCAAAAGAAGAGTGATTTTAAATTCATTTATGACGAAAAAGCCAGCATTCCGGAAAAGATCGGCGCTGTGGCTCGTGAGATTTATGGCGCTGATGGTATTACCTTTACAAGTGCAGCGCAGAAAACATTGGAAGAGATTGAAGCTCTCGGCTTTGATAAGATGCCGGTTTGCATGGCCAAGACGCAATATTCTTTGAGTGATGATGCAGGAAAACTGGGCCGGCCGACTGGTTTTACGGTAACAGTAAGAGAATTAAGGATATCTGCCGGAGCAGGATTTATCGTTGCTCTTACCGGTGATATTTTGACA
>CALCTX010000313.1 GCA_937907035.1 uncultured Selenomonadales bacterium | reverse complement strand
ATTTTTTCGGCAGGCAAAAATTGTATTGATCGGACTGGTTTCGGCAGGAGAAATGGCCTTTTCCGCTATCCCTGTTATGGCGGACAGCCTGCATGCTGAGGCTCAGCAACAGCTGAATGAACAGGATGTCAAGGCGGTTTTGTGGATGCAACGGGCAGCGGAATACAGGGCTCTTTGCTATCAGGCGTATAATATCGCCTGGCGGGAGATCGGGGAGGCTGCTGCCAAACATAAAGCGGGCAGCCGTCCGTTGGCAATCGTTGTTGATGTTGATGATACGATTTTAGATAATACACCACTTATTTCGGGGTGCGTAGGAACAAAGTGGCTGGCTCATGATGAGCAATGGTCAGCCTGGTGTCATGACGAGCAGGCTGAGCCAATGCCCGGAGCAGTGGAGTTTTTGCAGGCAGTTGATCGGTTGGGGGTCGGGATCTTTTATATTACCGGGCGGGAAGCACCTCAGGATGAGGAGTGTTCATTGCGCAATCTGAAACGATTAAAATTCCCTCAGATCAGCAAAAAGCATGTATTGATGAAAAAACCGAATTTCAGCAAGCCAAAGCGGTTTGCGTTGGTGAATAAGGATTACGATGTTATCCTCTATATGGGCGATTCGATGACGGATTTTCCGCTCGGAGTAAAAGGCTTGTGGCAGGAGAGAAATGATATAACCGACAAGTTTAAAGACGAGTATGGCGTAAAGTATATTTTATTGCCGAACCCGACTTATGGCGGCTGGGAAAATTCGTTGGCTGCCGGGTATGATAAGATGCCCCCGCAGGAAAAGGATGTAGTCCGGCGGGCAGCCTTACAGCCTTGGCAAACACATGATGAGTGATCCGGTGCGGATTTGAGGAGAGAATGAATGAAAAGAGCGCTGATTCCTTTTTTATTGGCAGGCAGTATTATAGGGATGCCATTGGTTTCAACAACAGCAGTTTGTATGCCGGCAGATCATATTGTACAGTCTGAGGGGCAGTATACCGAGAAAGCAAAAAGTGTAACGATCCACGTGTCAGG
>CALCTX010000312.1 GCA_937907035.1 uncultured Selenomonadales bacterium | reverse complement strand
TGAATATGGCAGGGACTTGCTGCAGTATCGCAAGGAACAGCTAAAAGTGCGGATGAAAGCACTGATTTGGGAGGATAACGACTTCGTTTTCTGTCGCGATGATGGCACCGCCATCAATCCCGGCACGTTTTCTTCCTATTATTCGAGGATCAGGAAAAAACTTGGAATAGCGACAACCTTCCATATGCTCAGGCATGACATGGCGTCACGAATGAAAAAATCGGGCCGATTTGACATGAAAGACATTCAGGCGCAGCTTGGCCATTCGACAATCCAAATGACAATGGATATTTACACGCATATTGATGAAGAAGAAAAAAATGCGGTAAGTTGCTGGCTGGCGGATGGGTATGCAGAGGTCACAGGCGGTAAAGAGGCACAAAAAAATGACAGCCGGTTTTGACTGTCATTTTGACAAAAAATATCAATTTGTAATAAACGGTATTTTTCTTGTGGCTCCCAGCTGGCTCCCAATTTGGAAAAACTACAAAAAAAGACTTTCAGGCAAAGTGCTTGAAAGCCTTGTAAATCATGGTGGTGCGGACGAGAGGAATCGAACCTCCACGCCTTGCGGCACCGGATCCTAAGTCATTTCTACATTTATTCAAGTTTTTCCAAAACGTGTCAAAGTGTTGTAAATAGTGGCGTTCCTGAAAGAGTGCTTTTCAAACTGTGTCTAAATTTTTCCAAGTATTTCAAAGGTGTGGCTCCCAGTTGGCTCCCAGAATTTTTGTTGAAAATTTTTTGATAATAAAAATTAAGGAGCAGTTTTGCAAAGTGTTTCAAAATGTAACAAACGATATTTTTCTTGTGGCTCCCAGCTGGCTCCCAATTTGGAAAAACCGAACAAAAAAAGACTTTCGAGCGAACACTCGAAAGCCTTGTTCTGTCTATGGTGCCGAAGGCCGGGGTCGAACCGGCACGGTATCGCTACCGCGGGATTTTGAGTCCAGTGCGTCTGCCAATTCCGCCACTTCGGCACGAAATGTGGATTGACCTTGCGTCAACGGAATTCATATTATCATTTTGCTGTGATATTGTCAAGTAATGTTTGTGTTTTGATGATTTTTTCTGTTAAAGGATTGCAGAAAATGATAAAATAAATAAACAGTATTGTGGAGTATAGACAATGCAAATTTATATTGCAATGCAAATAGAGAGGGTTGAAAAATTATGACGAGATTTGGAATGGGATATGATGTGCATCAGTTGACAGAAGGACGCAAACTTATTATTGGCGGGGTGGAGATTCCTCATACGCTTGGACTGTTGGGACATTCTGATGCCGATGTTCTTTTGCATGCTGTAGCTGATGCATTGTTGGGGGCAGCGGCACTTGGAGATATCGGACGGCATTTTCCTGATACAGATGATCGTTATAAAGGGATATCCAGTGTATTGCTTTTGGGTGAAGTGCAGAAATTGATAACTGCTAAAGGCTATCGGGTAACAAATGTTGATGCGACTGTTGTTGCACAGCGTCCTAAACTGGCAGGATATATTCCGGAGATGGTAAAAATTATTGCTGAAACATTGCAGACAGATATAGAGGCAATCAATGTCAAGGCAACTACTGAGGAAAAGCTGGGGTTCACCGGGGCGGAAAAAGGGATATCAGCTTATGCAGTTTGTGGCTTGGAAAAGATGTAATTGACATTCAGTCTGGTTTGATTTAGGATAAGTTGATGGAATAAGGAGGCCTTGTGAATGGTCGTTTGCACGAAACGCAGAGTTAATTTTTATGATACTGATCTTATGTCAGTTGTGCATCATGCCAATTATATCCGTTGGTTTGAAATCGGTCGGGTTGAGTTTATGCGTGCGGCAGGGATTTCTTTGATTGAGATGATGGAAGACGGTTTTGTTTTTCCGATTACTGAGGTGCGTTGTAAATATCTTTCACCAAGCCGGTTTGATGATGAGATTATTATTGAGGTGAAGCCGGAAGTACTGACAAAAGCAAAGATGGAGTTTAGTTATCGCATTTTGCGAGCAGCTGATGGTGAACTTTTGGTAACCGGTTTTACACAGAATGTGTTTACAAAT
>CALCTX010000311.1 GCA_937907035.1 uncultured Selenomonadales bacterium | reverse complement strand
GAGCTGGTGCAAGAACGTAACAGTTTAAAAGAACATGCGGAATTACAAACGCAATTACAAGGACAAAAAGTTTTCCGCTGAGCAGAATCATTAGCAGTGAAGAAAAAATAAAATTGAATCCGCCGTTTGCAAGAAAGACCAGGTTCCACGGTTCGCCGTATATTGCAGCTGTATTTTCAGCATCACTGTTCAGGCGAAGAAGAACATCTCCGGAAGAAAGGCTGTCGATTTGCTCAATTGGTTTATGCAAAAGTTTGTTCAGCAGAAACACACGGAGCTTTGCCTGCATGTCAGCATAAAACGCACCGAATACACGCCATATTGAACAGTTGTACGAAAACAGCAGAAGGTTTGCAATAAAAGTTACTGCACATACTACGCAGAGCTGCTTGAAGTTAGCACATTGAATTGAATCGAATGCATACTTAAGGAACAAGGCATTCAGTAAGTTACGCATTGTTTCGAAAGGAGTACGATGCACGAGAAGTGAAATATATTTTTTCTTAACGCCAAGAGTCTTGAGCAGACGGATTTTATTTTTTGATTTCATGAAGTTCACCGTTTTCCAGTCTGTAGATTCTGTCGCAGTACTGTAATGCTTCTGCCCTGTGTGCAATTGAAATTAGTGTCTTGCTGTTTGCAGTACACCACTCATTCAAAGCTGTCATTACTTTTTGCGAAGTGTCGTTATCCAAAGCGGATGTTGCTTCGTCAAGAATTAATATTGACGGATTGACCGCCAAAGCACGGGCAATCTCCAACCGTTGACGCTGCCCGCCACTGAAATTCAATCCCCCTTCAGCAACAACAGCTTCATAGCTGCCCGGCAACTGAATTATATCATCATGAATACAGGCATCTTTTGCCGCATTAATGACATCATTTTTTGAAATCGCTGTGTCATATAATGTGATATTGTCCAAAACAGTTCCGGATATTTGGAAAGTTTCCTGATCTACGGCGGCAACTGCTCTGGTTATTATATCCCGTGGTATATTTCTCCTGACCGTACCATCAAATTTAACTTCACCGGACCACTCTTCATACAGACCGCTGACTATTTTAGCCAAGGTTGATTTACCACAGCCGGATGATCCCACAATTGCTACCTGATGTCCCGGAGCAAGCTGCATATTAAAATGCTCGATCAACGGTGGCGACAACGGACTATATCCAAAGCTTACGTCAACTAATTCGAGTTTACCGGCAATACGATCATATGGGAAATCATAGTGGCCATTATCTTGATAATTTAACGAATCTTCAGGGTAACGCATTATATCATCAATACGGCGCATCTGCATTTCTGTTTCCTGTAAATCCGAACCAAGCATCATCAGCTTATCAATCGGTGCATTAAAACTGTCCATCAGACTTCTGAAAGCCATAAATACGCCTGTTGTCATCAACCCATTCATGACAGAAATACTGCCAAAAGTAAGGACAAACGTTGTATTCAGGCCATTAAACAAAACAGGTAAAATTGAAAGTAATGACGACCAGAGCTGCACTTCCTGCTTGCTTGACATTACTTTTGTATGATAACCAAGCCATTTGGCAAAAAAATCTGCTTCTGTACCATTAGCTTTTAACGACTCAATAGTTGTAAGTCCGTTCATCAATGTGCCGTATTCTTTACCTGCATACTGCTGAACACGCATATTCATATCAGTGATCTTTCGATTAAGCAGCTTAAATATAACCAAATTCAAAGAACAATTAAACAATCAATCAGAGGAAATAAACAAACAAGAACAAGAACAAGCAATAATAAAATCAAATAAAACAGTGCTACAAAAACATCCAGTACCGCTGTTGCCGCTTCACCGGACAATACCGTTGCAACTGTTTCATTAAAAGTAATACGTGAAGCAACCTCTGCAGCATATCTCTGATGATAAAAATCCATCGGCAGGCGCAACGCATGCCAAAAAAAGCTTGATGAACCGCTTATCGTCAGCTTTTCCTGCCATTTTGTCAACACAACAGCCCGCAATATTGACAATGTACCGCTCAAGACAACAGAAACGAGCATAGCCAAAGTGAGATTAACCATCCACCCCGGATTTCTTAATGACAAAATATCATCAATAAATATCTGCGTAAAAATAGGCGAAGCAATACCCGTAAATACAAAACCTATACCGATACAGACAACGAATAACATTGCCCAACGATCTTTTACGAGTTTTTGAGCTATTTCTTTTATTACGTTGTAAGGTTTGCCTTCTTTTTTAAAGCCTTCCCCCGGAGTTATGGCTATAGCGATTCCAGTAAAGGAAGTCCGAAATTCTTCCCAAGGTATCTGTCTTTTTCCATGCGCAGGGTCATTTATATATGCGATGTCGTCAACAATTGCTTCCAAAACAACAAAATGATTGAATTCCCAATGAATGATCAACGGAATATCCTTGTCACGCAACTTATCAGCAGAGATTTGATAACCATGAACCTCACAGTTTCGCCTTCGGGCTGCACGCATAACAGATCCGGCTTTGCTGCCATCACGATTGACACCGCATTCCTGGCGCAGTTTTTCCAGCGGAACCCATTGCCCGTAATACGCCAAAATCATTGCCAAAGAAGCGGCACCGCACTCAGTTGCT
>CALCTX010000310.1 GCA_937907035.1 uncultured Selenomonadales bacterium | reverse complement strand
CGTCCATGCCGGCTTCGTCGCCATAATAGATGCAAGGGATCCCGGGCAGCGTGGAAAGCAGCGTATAGGCAAGGATCATTTTCGGCAGCACCTCCGATTTTTCCCTCTCGGTCATGTACCCCTGTTCCGCAAGGGTCTGCTGGGAGGCGCCCGCAAGCGGCGCACCGGCAAGGATCGTCAGCGCCCGTTCTGTATCGTGCGTACCGAGGATATTCGTGGAAACGTCGATGCACGCTTTCGGATAATGCCGGTATAGAAGATCCATCGTGCCGGAAAGCCCTTCGCCGTTCCCGGTGGTGACTGCTTGCAAAATCGCGTTTTTCAGCGGATAATTCATCACACCGTCAGTTTCCCCGCCGCATAAATACTTCCTGGGTGTTCCATAGCTTATCTTATTGGACGCATCTTCCCAAACCTCTCCGATCAAAACGGCTTCCTTGTCATTTGCTTTTAATTGCCGGTAAAATGCCCGCAAAAAGTTCTCCGGCAATTCATCCAAAACATCAAGCCGCCAGCCGCCTAACCCCAATTTTTGCCAATGATTCAGCACACTGTCTTCATTTTCTACCACAAAATCCAAATACGAAGCTTCCTCTTCATTTACTTCCGGCAGATTACGCACGCCCCACCAAGCTTCATATTCGTTAGGATAATTTTTGAACTTATACCATTTATAATACGGCGATTCAATTGATTGAACCGCTCCGATGCTTTCATATTCACCTTTTTGATTAAAATAGCGGCTGTTACTGCCCGTATGACTGAACACGCCATCCAAAATGACCTTGATTCCCATCTTTCCGGCTTCTGCCAGTAAACCGGCAAACTCTGTCTCATCACCAAGCAAACTGTCAATTTTATGATAATCGCCCGTATCATAGCGATGATTGCTTTCTGCCTCAAAAATCGGATTAAGATAAATAACCGTTATCCCTAAATCTGCCAAATATGGCAATTTTTCCCGAATACCGGCCAAATTTCCGCCAAAAAAATCATAAGCAAGAACTTCCCGTGTTATCCCGTCCCGAAAATAATAAGGTGTATCATTCCAATCAGTATGAAATACAGCTCCCTTGCGAACCGGAAAACCTTCTCCCTGGTGGTAAAAGCGATCCGGAAAAATCTGATAAACTATGCCGTTTTTAAACCAATCAGGAGTTTTTGCCCCCCGTTCATAGACCGTAATCTGAAAAGAAGGCGGTTCTCCTTCCCGGGCTGTACCAATACCGCCACGCTGTTCATCATTATTTCCATAATAAATCGTCCGGGTAGCCGTCCGCAGGCGAAAATAATACCATACCAAACCGCTTTCCGGACAGGACAGTTCCGCTCTCCACAAGCCATCGCCCTCATCACTGAGCCCTATAACCCGTTCCTTGCCATCCTGCCATACCCGCACGACTGCTTCTGTAACCGGTTCAAACAAGCGCACGAAAATACCGAGCTGCACATCTTGCCCGGCCTCAACTGCCCCAAATGGCTGCCGATATTTTTTATCACATGAATTATGCTCAATATATTCGCATTGTATTTCCTGCATATTTCCCTCTGCTCTCTACCGGCTGATCAGGCGCTCATAGAGTTTTATATACTCTTCTGCCGATTTATTCCAGCTGAAATCCGCCTGCATTGCATTCCTGACAATGTTCTTCCAAACAAAACCATCATCCCGCCGGAAGCAGGCTAACGCTTTCTTGATCGCGAACATAAGCTCATGCGCATTGTAATTAGGGAAAACAAACCCCGTTCCCTTTTCTGTATATTTATCGTACGACTGAACCGTATCCGACAAACCGCCAGTTTCCCTTACAATCGGTATAGTACCGTAATGCATGGCGATCAGCTGACTGATCCCGCACGGCTCATAACGGGATGGCATAAGCAGCATCGATGCTGAAGCATACACCCGTTGCGCCAAAGCATTGGAAAAGCCTATATTGGCCGATACCTTCGTTGGGAAACGCCACGCCAGTTCCCTGAACCAATCTTCATATTCCTTATCGCCGTTGCCGAGCATAACAAATTGCATTTCTTCATGCAATAAAAGTTCATCTATGATCCGCACAATAAGATCAATACCTTTTTGCTCCGTCAGCCGGCTTACCAATGCAACCATCGGTACAGTCCTGTCTTCAGGCAAACCAAGTTCACGCTGCAAAGCTACCCGGTTATCACGTTTATTCTCAAAGGTCTCAACCGAATAATTTTTGACAATGTCAGTATTCGTTTGCGGATCATACATTGAATAATCAATCCCGTTAACAATCCCGAACAAAGAATTCTGACGTTCCTTCAATAAACCTTCCAATCCTTCGCCATAATAGCTGTACTGTATCTCCCAAGCATAAGTACGGCTTACAGTCGTAATATAATCGGCATAAACCAGTCCGCCTTTCATATAGTTGACCGCTCCGTTAAACTCCAGATCGCCTTTATTGAAAAACCAATTATCCAGTGCCAGAACATCTTCAACAATCTCCCGGCCAAAAATTCCCTGGTATTTCAGATTATGGATCGTGAATATCGTTTTGATCCGAGCATAACGTTCATCATTATGATAAGAGACTCTGAGCAGCATATTTATCAAAGCACTGTGCCAATCATTCGTATGAATGATATCCGGCCAAAAATCTATCTCCGGCAACATCAGCAGGACCGCCCGGCAAAAATAAGCAAACCGTTCGGCATCATCCCAATAACCATATAAGTCATCCCGGGAAAAATAATCATCATTATCGATAAAGTACCAAGTCACACCGTCCTTACAAAGCCGGTCAATGCCAAAATACTTATGCCGCCAGGCAAGCTCCAATTCCCCATGGAAAACATGCTCCAATTCGGCACTGTATTTTTCTTTTATATCCTTATATTCAGGCAGAACGACACGGACATCCACACCCTTTGCCGCCAGTTCGACCGGCAAAGAACCGGCCACATCAGCCAGCCCGCCTGTTTTTACAAACGGAACAGCCTCCGCTGCTACATATAAAACCTTTCTCATTTCCTTTCTGCCCCCTCTCTTTTCCTGCAATCTGTCTCAGCCAAAAAGATCACTGCTAACGGAGGAACTGTTATCCTGAGCGATGCATCCCTGTCATGCCAGGGTATGGTTTCACTCAGCAACGGGCCACTGTTTATTACCCCGGAGCCGCCAAATTCTTCCGCATCACTGTTAAACACTTCCGCATAAATACCATCATCCGGAACCCCGATACGATAATCGCGTCTTACCACCGGCGTAAAATTCGCGACAACGATCAAAAACCGTTCATCTTTCGTTTTCCGCAATAAAACGACTATACTAC
>CALCTX010000309.1 GCA_937907035.1 uncultured Selenomonadales bacterium | reverse complement strand
TGAAATGAAACTTATTGTTGACCTCATGTATGAGGGCGGTATGGCAAAGATGCGCCGCAGTGTCAGCGATACTGCTGAATATGGTGATTATGTAACTGGTCCGAAGATTGCTACTCCGGAAGTTAAGGCAGCTATGAAGAAAGCATTGACTGAGATTCAGGATGGTACTTTCGCACGTAACTGGCTCGTTGAGAACCGTGCTGCCGGCCGGGCTAACTTCCTTGCTTTGCGCCGCATTCATGCAGAGCATCAGATTGAAGAAGTTGGCGGCAAGCTCCGTGATATGATGTCCTGGCTCAAAGATGAGAAGGAATTGAAATTCTGATCTGACAGTACTGAAATTTTTCTAATATGACTTGAATCGGCTTGCGTTTCTTTATTATAATAAAGAGGTGTAAGCCGGTTTTTCTAAATATTGGAAAACGGAAAATGAGGAGGCATTTACATGGGAATGAATATGACCGAAAAAATATTGGCAAAGCATGCCGGTCTTGACTTCGTTGAGCCTGGTCAGCTTATCACTTGCAAACTGGATATGATTTTGGCCAATGATATTACAGCACCACCGGCGATTACGGAATTTAAAAAGATTGGCTGTCCGATTTGTGACAGAAAGAAAATCGCTTTGGTTCCTGATCATTTTACGCCGAATAAAGATATGAAGACGGCGGCAATGACGAAGATTGTTCGTGATTTTGCCAAGGAAAATCAGATAGAAAATTATTTTGAGATTGGCCGGGTTGGCATTGAGCACGTAATATTGCCGGAAAAAGGTATTGTCGGTCCGGGAATGCTCTGTATAGGTGCTGATTCGCATACTTGTACTTATGGTGCGGTTAACTGTTTTGCTACCGGTGTCGGGCAGACCGATTTGGCTGCAGCTATGGCGACCGGTGATACCTGGTTTAAGGTACCGAAGACGATAAAGGTTTTGCTTACCGGCAAGAAGCCGAAAAATATCAATGGCAAGGATGTTATTTTAACGCTTATTGGCATGATCGGGGTTGACGGTGCGCTTTATCAGGCATTGGAATTTGCCGGTGAAGGTGTAGCAGAGCTTTCGATGACGGATCGCTTTACAATCGCTAATATGGCGATCGAGGCTGGCGGTAAAAACGGAATCTTCCCGTTCGATGCCAAGACAAAAGAGTATGTTGAGGGCCGGGTAAAGGGCGAATATGAAGTAGTTGCTCCTGATGCTGATGCAAAATATGATCGTACAGTAGAGATAAATCTGTCGGAACTTAAGCCGGTTGTAGCATTCCCGCATTTGCCGGGAAATACCAAGCGCGTATGTGATATCGGCGAGATAAAGATCCAGCAGGTAGTTATCGGTTCGTGCACTAACGGGCGGCTTGAGGATTTAGCGATTGCTGCTGATATAATGAAGGGACATCAGGTACATCCTGATGTCCGGTGTATTGTTATTCCTGGCAGTCAGCAGGTATATCTTGATGCGATGGAAAAAGGATATATCAAGACATTTATCGAGTGCGGGGCAGCAGTATCCACACCGACTTGCGGACCTTGCATGGGCGGACATATGGGAATCCTGACGGCCGGTGAGCGTTGCGTTTCGACAACGAACCGTAATTTCCGTGGCCGTATGGGTCATGTTGACAGTGAAGTATATCTTGCCGGTCCGCATGTTGCGGCAGCCAGTGCGATATTAGGTAAAATTGCTGTACCAGAGGAGGTTGAGTGACTATGAAAGGAAAGGTTTGGCGCTACGGCGATAATATTGATACAGATGTAATTATTCCGGCACGTTATCTCAATTCCTTTGATCCGGCGGAACTGGCTTTGCATTGCATGGTAGATATTGATGAGACTTTTGCCAAGAAAGTGCAAAAAGGCGATATCATGGTCGGAGGGAAGAATTTTGGTTGCGGTTCGTCCCGGGAACATGCTCCAATCGCGATCAAAGCTTCCGGGGTGCCGGTAGTTATCGCGGCAAGTTTTGCCAGAATTTTTTACAGAAACGGTATAAACATTGGTTTGCCATTGTTGGAGATCGGCGATGCTGTGGAAAAGATCAAGGCTGATGATGAGCTGGAAGTTGATACGGAAACCGGTGTTATCAAGAATTTGACGACCGGTGATGAATTCAAAGCACAGCCAATGCCGCCGTTTGTTCAGGAAATAGCAAAGGCTGGCGGTCTTATCGAATATACCAAAGGGAGAAAATAAGTATGGCAAAGAAAATTGTAGTAATTCCCGGTGACGGGATCGGTAAGGAAATAACCGAATCCGCAGTGGAAGTTTTGAAAAAAGTTGATCAGAAATTCAATATCGGGATGGAGTATGAGTTCCATGATGCCGGCGGAACGGCGTATGATAAGTATGGTGTACCGCTTCCGGAAGAGACAGTAACAGCGGCAAAAGCTTCTGATGGTGTTTTGTTCGGTGCTGTCGGTGGCGACAAGTGGGACAGCCTCAAACCGGAGCTTCGTCCGGAGAAAGCTATTCTCGGCCTTCGCAAGGCGTTGGGCCTTTATGCTAATTTGCGCCCGGTCAAGGTTTCTGATGCTTTAGTTGAATATTCGCCATTAAAAACCGAACGGGTTAAGGGGGTTGACCTTGTTATCGTGCGCGAGCTTATCGGCGGTATTTATTTCGGCGAAAAGTGCGAGTCGGAAATGAAGGACGGAGCAGAGCGCGCTTGGGACTTGGAGAATTATTCGGTTCCGGAGGTTGAACGTATTGGAAAGCTGGCCTTTGAGACAGCTAAATTGCGCCGTGGCAAAGTAACTTCTGTTGACAAGTCAAATGTTTTGGCAACATCCCGGCTTTGGCGGCGGACGGTTGCCAAACTGGCGGAGAATTATAAGGATATTGAACTTAGCAATATGTATGTCGATAATTGCGCGATGCAGTTAGCGGTAAATCCGACTCAGTTTGATGTTATTTTGACTGGCAACCTTTTTGGCGATATCTTAAGTGATGAGGCGGCAGTGATCAGCGGTTCAATCGGAATGTTGCCGAGTGCCAGCATTGGCGAATGTACCAGCTTGTTTGAGCCGATTCATGGTTCGGCGCCGGATATTGCCGGTCAGGGTATTGCCAACCCAATCGGTACAGTGCTTTCTGCTGCGATGCTTTTGCGTTATTCTTTGCAGGAAGAGGCAGCGGCTAAGGCGATTGAGGATGCTTGTGACAAGGCGTTGACTGTTTGCCGTACCGGGGAACTTTGGAAGGAAGGCTTCAAAAAGGTTGGCACAGTTGGTATGACAGAAGCTATTTTGGACAATATCTGATAGTTTCTTTAGATTAGGAGGAGCGTTATGAAAGGCGCGCAGGCGGTTGTTGAATGTCTGGTAGAACAAGGTGTTGATACGGTTTTCGGTTATCCCGGCGGAACGATTTTGAATGTATATGATGCATTGTATCAGTACAACGAAAAAAATCCCGAAAATACGATTCGTCACGTGCTTACAAGTCATGAACAGGGCGCGGCCCATGCTGCGGACGGATATGCAAGAGCTACGGGAAAAACAGGAGTTTGCCTTGCAACATCCGGCCCCGGTGCCACAAATCTTGTTACCGGAATTGCAACTGCTTATATGGATTCGGTTCCCATGGTTGCCATTACCTGTAATGTAACCCTTCCCTGGCTTGGAAAAGATACCTTCCAGGAGGTTGATATTGCCGGTATTACAATGCCTATTACAAAGCACAGTGTTATTGTAAAGGATATAAATGTTCTTGCTGATACAATAAGAAGAGCTTTTAAAATAGCAAAGGACGGTCGTCCCGGCCCTGTACTTGTTGATATTACCAAGGATGTTACAGCAGCAAAGTGCGAATATATTAAAGCAAAGCCCGAAAAATTATTCCCCAAATGCAGTTATACACATGAGGATATTACCGCTGCGGTTAAGATGCTTGAAAGCGCCAAGAAACCCTATATTTATGTAGGAGGCGGTGCGGTTATTTCTGGTGCTTCTGCCGAAGTCAGAAAGCTTTCCGAACTTATTGATGCACCGGTTTGCGACACACTTATGGGTAAGGGCGTAATGGACGGATATTCCGACCACTATACCGGAATGATCGGTATGCATGGAACCAAGACATCAAATCTTGGAGTCAGTGAATGCGATTTACTTATTGCCCTCGGTGCAAGATTTTCCGACAGAGTAATCGGAAATGCTTCAACATTTGCAACCGGAGCAAAGGTTCTTCATATTGATATTGATGCAGCTGAGATTGATAAAAATATCAAAGCAAATAAGGCTGTTGTCGGTGACCTTAAAGAAGTTCTCGGCAAAATCAACGGTCTTGTTAAACCTCAGAAACATAATGCATGGATCAGGCATATCAGGGAATTGTCTGCTCAATATCCGTTAAGCTACGATGACACCAGGCTTTCGTGCCCTTATGTTATTGAAAAACTTGATGAATTAACAAAGGGTAAAGCTATTGTTACAACTGATGTAGGTCAGCATCAGATGTGGGCCGCTCAGTATTATAAATACACTAATCCCAGGACTTTTCTTTCTTCAGGCGGTCTGGGAACAATGGGATACGGACTTGGCGCAGTAATAGGTGCCAAAGTAGGATGCCCGGATAAGATTTGTGTCAACATTGCCGGAGACGGTTGCTTCAGAATGAATTTGAATGAACTGGCTACAGCTTCAAGGTATAATATTCCGATTATTGAAATAGTTATCAATAACCATGTTCTCGGAATGGTAAGGCAGTGGCAGACTCTTTTTTACGGAAAGAGATATTCTCAGACTGTTCTTAATGACAGGGTAGATTTCGTAAAGACTGCAGAAGGACTTGGTTGTACGGCTTATCGAGCAACTACCAAGGAAGAAGTTACCGATGCTATTAAGAAAGCACTTAAAGCAAAGGGGCCTGTTGTAATTGAGTGTATTATTCCCGAAGACGATAAGGTATTCCCCATGGTTTCTCCCGGGGCCCCTATTAAAGAAGCCTTTGATGCAAATGATTTAGCAGGAAAGAATGATTAAAAGATTTTTTAAAGGTTTATTTGTTTCGGTTATTGTTGTTTTGGCCATCGCTGTAGCAGGATATGTATATATTGCATATCATTACGGGGAAACTTTTTCTTACGGAACCGTAATTAACGGCAAGGACTGTACCGGAAAGACAATAGAAGAAATAAATGAAGAGCTTATTTCGGATTTGATTTATTATGAAGGGCTTACTATCCTTGACAAGGATGGTAAGTCCTATAGTCTGTCTGCGGCAGATGTTAATTTGTCATACGATTTTTTGACTCCGCTGTATGATTTCTATTTTTCTCAAAACTCATTGCTTTGGGGGTTGAATTTACTTCCGTCGAATCAGCAAACCTTAATTAAGCCGTTAATTTGCTATAACAGTGAACAACTTGATATTTTGGTGGACGCTCTTCCGATTTGGGAAAAAGAGATCCCTGACAGTGAAAGACAGGTAAAGATTGTTGATGGTCCCGAGGGCTTGTATCTTTTGAATCAGAGAGAAGATATTTTGCGCCCAGTTATTGCAAAAGAAAAGATTTATCTATTTTTTGACAGTTTGATTCCTGTGCTTAATCTGAAGGAAGAGGGCTGCTATGAAAATCTGAATCTTGATGACTCCATGATGGAGACAGTTTCGATATATGAAAAGATTAAGCAGTTTGATGATTGCGGAATAACATATAAATTCGGTGATGATTTGATTCCCGTTACCCGAAAGGACGCCGATGGATTTATTAAATATGATGAAAACGGAAATGTTAAATCGATAGGCACCGATACAGCAAGGCTGAATACCGTCTCTAACGCAGTAAACAGAAACGTTGACAAAAGAATTTCTGAAATGAAAAGTATTCCCGTCAGCATTCCTGTAAGCTCCATTTTCGGTGATGAAATTGTTTCGGGACTTGGTCCGAAATTAACATTTTATGTTACTATGACAGGCTCTGCTTCAACAAAATTTCAAAATGTATTTGACAGCACAGGAGTGAATCAGACAAGACATCAGATAATGCTTAACATTTCTGTTGATGTTTATGTCATTTTCGGAAGAAAAATAGAAAAGTACAAAAGCGAAAGTAATGTCTGTATTGCAGAAAGCATAATTGTTGGTAACACGCCGTCTGCACTGGCTCAGATGACAAAATAACGGAGACCGATTAAGGCCTCCGTTAAAACTTTATTTAACTGTAATGTAAGCACCTTCACCCGATGCTAAAGATATTTTGAAATTACTGTTATATTCTATTATCTGGTTTTGATAATAAACTGTTGCGGTTTTGCCCTTGGGAACTTTGAAAGTAAAACTTGCACTCTGCTCTTTATCGAGTTCTTCCATATTTGAAATTACATATGCTTTGCTGTCGTTTTCACCTGTGAATGTGCCGACGAGTAAGCTGTCAAATGAAGTAATATTGCCTCGCTCAGAAAGAATCTCGCAGTTTAGCCTTCCTCTTGTAAAGCCTGCTGCGCCGAGAGTATTTATAAAATAGGTACTAGTGTATTTATATTTTCCGAACTCCTGCTGGAAGGGTTTAAGATAATTGTCAACTTCTTTTACCGCATAATATGTTTCTGTAGGTTTGCCATCGCTTCCTATCATATGAGAATCAGAATCCCACCAACCGTCTCTGCCGTAAAGACCGTAGATAAT
>CALCTX010000308.1 GCA_937907035.1 uncultured Selenomonadales bacterium | reverse complement strand
GGCTCCTGTCGAGACCGAAGCGCCTGCCGAAGAGCCCGTTGCCGCTCCTTCCGACTGGGCTGCCGAAGAAGTCAGCGCGGCGATCGGCGTAGGCCTCGTTCCGAAAGAGCTGCAAAAGAACTATACCGACGGTATCACGAGAGCAGATCTCTCCAAGATGCTCAGCGTGCTGATCGACAAGGCATACGGCCAGGAACCCGCAACGGCTGACGCTGCGTTCTCCGATACCACCGATGCAGGCGGCATCGCAGGAACGCTTTCCTCCGAGAAAATGACCGTCAGCGGCTGTAATAACAACGGCCCCGTCACCGGCGTAAGCGCGGTCGGCGGTCTGATCGGCAGATTCAACAACGCGAAAAGGCTGATCAATATCCATCTCAGCTTTCCGGCGGACAAAAACAACGTGTCGGTATCGCCCGGGCCCTTGCTTCCGACCCGAAAATCCTGATCTGTGACGAAGCAACCAGTGCTCTTGACCCACAGACTACCAAGGCTATTCTTGACCTTATTCGCGACATCAACAAAAAATTTGATCTTACTGTCGTTATAATCACCCATGAAATGCAGGTTATCAAGGATATTTGCGACAAAGTAGCCATCCTTGAAAACGGTATCATTGCCGAACAAGGTTTGGTACTCGATGTATTTACCGATCCGCAATGCCCTATTACCCGCGAGTTTATCAGCATCATTAATTCCAATGATCTGCCAATTGCCTATCGGGGACAGGAAATATCTCCGGTCCCGGTTGAAGGTGCAACTCTTTTAGTCCGTTTGACTTTTGTCGGCGAAAAAGCCGATGATCCGGTAATAAACGAACTGATCCGTGCCACCAATGTTACCGTCAGCATACTTTTTGGAGCGATCAATCAAGTCCAGCACACTCCATACGGCCGTCTGATAGTTGGGTTTACAGGCAGCCAGTCCGACATTGATGCAGCTTTCAGTTTCCTCAGCAAAAAAGATGTAGAAGTGGAGGTGATCGGTTATGTCAGACGCAATGATTGAGCTTTTGATAAAAGCTTTAGGAGAAACCATATTTATGGTTTCCGTCTCCATGATTGTCGCTTCAATAATCGGTATCCCTCTGGGGGTTCTGCTGATGACCACTGCCAAAGGGCAAGTCCTTGAATGCCGGCCACTTAACCGGATACCTGCTTCTATCATCAAT
>CALCTX010000307.1 GCA_937907035.1 uncultured Selenomonadales bacterium | reverse complement strand
TTAACAGGTCCCTTCTGGAAGAGAAGAAAGGACTGAATGATGCGGCATATATCGAGAAGATAGCCCGTGAGGAACTTGGTATGACGAAAAACGGTGAAATGCCGTTTATTTCAGCGCAACGCTGATAGTGCAGTAAATTTTTAAGGAGGAAAATTATTTTGTCCATCGAAGTTGGCAGTGTGGTTGAAGGTGTAGTAACCGGAATCACGAAGTTAGGATGTCCTTCGGTAGCCCAGTCGTTACAAGGTGGAAGACCAGGACGTTGGACTACATCAAGGATGTCAACGACTTCTTGAAGGAGAAGGATAAGGTCAAGGTTAAGGTCTTGACGATTGATGATCATGGAAAGATAGGTCTTTCGATCAAGCGAGTTCAGGAGAAGAAGCCAGAGGCACCGGCTGCTGAAAAGCCTGCAGCTCCGTTCAGGCCTGCACCGCATAGATTTGCAGGTAATAATGATTTTAAACGGCCAAGCAGTGGACGATTTAATAGTGCTCCGCTTTCCTTTGAGGATAAGCTTTCTAAGTTTTTAAAGGATAGTGATGAACGACTTACGGATTTGAAAAAGAAAACGGATTCAAAGCGTGGAGGACGCGGAGGATCCCGCCGTTCAAGTTAATAAGCATAAAGCACTCTGAAAAGGGTGCTTTTTGTAATTTTGGTGATCATTATGTTTGCAGAGGTTGAGAGATATTGTATTGAGCATCAATTATTCGATACAAAAGATCGTGTCGTAATTGCTTGCTCGGGTGGACCGGATTCTATGGCATTGCTCTTGTTTTTCCTGTCTGTTAGGGAAAAAATGCAGCTCGATATTGCTGTAGCTCATTTTGAGCATGGCATAAGAGGGGCTGATTCGTTGGCTGATGCTGAATATGTCCGGGAGTTTTGTGAGAAACGACAGTTAAAGTGTTATATCGAAAGCGCTGATGTGCCGGCGTATGCTGCCATAAATAAGATTTCTTTGGAAATGGCAGCCCGTCAGCTCAGATATGAATTTTTGCGGCGGACCGCAAAAGAACTGGGGGGAGCGCTTATCGCTACAGCTCATCATGCTGATGATCAGGCGGAAACTGTATTGATGCGCATTTTGCATGGCAGCGGCCTTAGTGGCCTGGCGGCTATGCGGCCGAAGAATGGCGATATTATCCGGCCATTTTTGGCAGTAAAAAAAGATTTTTTGGAAGCGTGCTGCAAGCAGGCAGGAATTGCGCCGCGCCATGATGTAACGAATGACTCTGATCTGTATTTGCGCAATCGATTAAGGAACCAGTTGCTTCCGCAATTGGAGCGGGAGTATAATCCGTCTGTCAAATTGACACTTTGTCAGTTGGCTGAAATTGCGGCGGCAGATGATGAGTTTATTCGTGATTCTTTATCGGCAATATATTGTGCTGTAGTTACAAATGAGCCGGGACGGACACTTATAGATCGCAGCGCTTTCGTTAAGTTGCCGCTTGCACAGGCCAGAGCGTTGCTGCGTGAAGCCATGATGGAGATTGTACCACGGGGGCAAATTTTAGATTTTGCGCAAACTGAGAAGTTACGACGGTTTATTGCGGAAGGTGTTTCCGGAACGCGGATCGAGTTGCCGTTTGGGATAATTGCGGAAATCGCGTATGAGAAAATTATGCTGACGAAGCGTTCATCAGTCATACAGCGACAGCCGATTTCGCAATATGAATTGCAAGTTCCCGGGCGGACAGACATTGCTGAACTGGGTATAACAGTTGAAGCTGAGATATTGTCTGAACCTCAGGTATTATCGGGGAACGATTGGGCAATATTTGATAATGATAAAATATCCGGGCCTTTTTACTTGCGGGGAAGAATTGATGGCGATAAAATAGACATCAGCAACGGAAAGAAAAAAGTCAAGGATCTGCTTATTGATCTCAAAGTACCGCGTGATATGCGAGACCGTTTGCCGATAATCTGTACTGCCGGACAAATCCTTTGGATAGGCGGTATCAGGAGAGCGGCGACAGCAAAAATTGATAATACTACTAAGAAATATCTGTTGTTCAGGATTATTAGAAAAGATCGGTAAAGGAGAATAAGAAATGGGACAGGGAAATGATATAAGAGAAATATTGTTTTCTGAGGCTGAATTAAAAGCAAAGGTTGCCGAGCTTGGCAAACAGCTGAAAGAAGATTATGATGGCAAAAATCCTTTGGTAGTCGGGGTAATGAAAGGCGCATTCGTTTTTACCGCTGATCTGGTAAGAGCGATGGATTGCCCGGTTCAGATGGATTTCATTATTGCCAAGAGTTATGGAAACTCAACTCAGACGAGTGGCAGTGTTAAGATCATCAAAGACCTGGAAAATGATATCAGTGGCCGGCATGTTATTTTAGTTGAAGATATTATCGATTCCGGTGTTACGATGAGCAAATTGATCAAAATGCTGAATACAAGAAATGCAGCCAGCATAAAATTGTGTGCGCTGTTGTCAAAACCGTCACGCCGTCAGGTAGATGTGACGATAGATTATTGTGGTTGGGAAGTGCCGGATCATTTCGTTGTCGGGTACGGGCTTGATTATGCAGAAAAATATCGTAACCTGCCGTATATTGGCATTTTGAAACCGGAAATTTATTCGTAATAATTTGTCTAATCAACCGGTTAATGATATAACTCAGCAAAGAGGTCCCCTACCTCTGTAGATGGCGGGTACCGTATGGAACGAATAAGCGGTGAGTATATCTCCCACTTCGTTGAAATGCCGGTTAAGGAAGAAAACGCTTTGCGTTTTTTGAACTAAGGCATTATAATTTAATAATTAAGTTTAATATCTATAAAAGAAACAGGGGATACTATGTTAAGAAACGAATTGTGCTGGTGTGGCAGCGGGAAAAAATATAAGAAGTGTCATCTTAATTTTGATGAACGTATAAAATCTATTGAATATGATGTATTTAAATCCCAAACGCGGCCACCGAAGAAGGTTATAAATAATGAAGCAGATATTGAAGGCATAAGAAAAAGCGGTGTCATTAATGACGGGGCGCTTGATCTGGTCGCAAGCCTTATAAAACCGGGAATTGATACACTGACTCTTAACGATGCTGCTCATGAATTTATTACGAGTAAGGGCGGTATTCCTGCCTGCCTGAATTACGGCGGCTATCCCAAAAGTATCTGCATTTCGATAAATGATGTTGTTTGTCATGGTATACCGTCAAAGAAGACGATCCTTAAGGAAGGCGATATTGTCAATGTTGACATTACGACGATACTTGACGGTTATTATGCTGACGCGTCAAGAATGTTTATGATCGGCGAAGTATCTCCGCTGGCTGAACGTCTTGTACGCGTTGCAAAAGAATGTATGGAGATCGGTATTGAAGCAGCCCGCCCGTGGCATTTTGTTGGTGATATCGGTGCGGCCGTACAAAAGCATGCCGAGGAAAATGGTTATTCGGTAGTTACTGATCTTGGCGGTCACGGGGTCGGCAAGGGGTTCCATCTGGAACCATATGTGGCTCATGTTGGAGAAGTGGATACCGGAATGTTGCTTGTTCCCGGAATGACGCTGACGGTTGAGCCGATGATAAATATGGGCAAATACAAGATAACGATAGATAAAAAGGACGGCTGGACGGTACGGACCAAAGACCATACCCTGTCTGCCCAATGGGAAAAGACGATATTGATTACCGAAACAGGAACGGAGGTCTTGTCAAGCTGATGAAAACCTTTCAGGATTTGAATATAAACAAAGCGGCGCTGACCGTATTGCAAAAGAGCAGCATTTATGAGCCGACTCCGGTACAGGAGGCGGCTATTCCTGTTGTAAGGGGCGGGCATGATGCAATCGTTCAGGCTCCGACCGGAACAGGAAAGACACTGGCATTTCTCTTGCCGTTATTTGAAAGAATGAAATCCGAGGCTGCTGTCGTACAGACACTGATAGTAACGCCAACCCGTGAACTGACAATACAGATTGCCAAGGTTGCGGCTAATCTTGGTCCGGCCTTTGATATCAAGACTTTAGCAATTTATGGCGGACAGGATATTGAGCGTCAGAAACAAAAGCTTGGCCGTCATCCGCAGCTCATAATCGGTACCCCCGGCCGACTGCTTGACCATTTGCGCCATCGGACGCTTGACCTTTCATCGGCCAACAAAATTGTCCTCGATGAAGCTGACGAAATGCTTAAGCTTGGCTTTATCGAAGATGTAGAAGCATTGCTGTCAGCTTTGGCTGGTGATCATCAGCTGGTACTGTTTTCGGCAACAATACCCGAACGGGTAAGAAAACTGGCCCATCGGTTTATGGATAGGCCGGAAGAAATCGTAATCGAGGCAAAAAACTTCACGCTTGATACTATTGAACAAAAAATAGTTGATACTACTGAAGAAAATAAAACGGATAAGCTGTGTGAGCTTATCAACCGCTATCAGCCATATCTGGCGATGGTTTTCTGTCATACAAAGCAGCGGGTACATAATGTCACGATGGCTCTGGCCGGCCGAGGTTATCTTGTTGACGAACTGCACGGAGATTTATCGCAGGTACAGCGGACATTGGTAATGAAACGGTTCCGTGAAGCAAAACTGCAGATTTTGGTAACAACTGATATTGCAGCCCGTGGTATTGATGTTGAAGGCGTAACCCATGTCTTTAATTATGATATTCCCCAAAGAACAGAAGACTACATTCATCGTATCGGCCGTACCGGAAGAGCCGGTCGTGATGGTGTAGCGGTAACCTTTGTCAATGCCCGGCAGTATGAGCAGCTGCGGCGTATTGAAGCAGGAATAAAGAACCGTATTGACAAGGAACGGTCGATGCGCCGACAGCAAAAAGCCAGGGCCCGTGAACAGCTCCGCGAAAAAGTATTGCAAAAGGAAAAGACGGAGCAGAAAAAGAAGGCAAAGCCGCTCAGCAAGTATGCAAATCGTAAAGGGGCCGGTCATAAGGGAAGAAATCCGCGCAGCCGGCGCAATAAAAAATCATCATAACTGGCAGATAAGATAATGTAGCTTAAAGTTTTCCCGTAAGCAGGGAAGGTATAATGTTCAGGCATATCAGTAAAATTTTGAATTGACGAAATCAAGGTTATCAATTAGGATATATTGTGTTATAAAAGTTATGGAAAAATTAAGGGAGGATATTTCCATGAGTGAAACAAAGAATGTAGTAGCCATTGCCTGTGGCGGCG
>CALCTX010000306.1 GCA_937907035.1 uncultured Selenomonadales bacterium | reverse complement strand
AGATTTTTGCGGCCAAGCGGCAAAATGTTTTGACGTTGGTCGACAAGCTGGATATACTAAATCCGCCCCGCATTTTAAAGCGTGGTTACGGAGTGGTTGAGAAAGATAAGGTGTTAGTTCACAGTGTAGACCAATTGACAGCCGGGGACGCATTGGAGGTAACGCTGTCTGATGGTGCGGTGACAACAAGGGTAGAATCTGTCAGAAAGGTGGAATTTCTGAATCATGGCTAAGAAATCAGCAGAGACTTTTGAGTCGGCAATGTCGGAATTGGAGAAGATCGTCAGTGCTCTGGAAAATGAAGAACCGACTTTAGATGAGCTTATTGAAAAATATAATCGCGGGGTACAGTTGTCGCAGCAATGCCTGAAGGATCTGGATAAGGCAGAAGCGGCAATGGATGCCATGATCAAAGAAGATAACGGCGAGATAATCGAATTGAAGCTGGAGATTGAGGGAGAATAAATAATGTTTAAACAGCAATGGGAAACACGTAAACAGTTGATCGAAAAGGTTTTGCTCGAAGAACTGCAGGAGGATAAAGCTGTCAATGCACTTATCGCTGAGTCAATGAAATACAGTCTTATGGCCGGCGGGAAGCGGCTGCGTCCGGTATTGCTGATGGCTGCGGCTGATGCGGCTGGCGCCAATGGTGAAGATTTTATCAAAACCGCCTGTGCGATAGAGATGATCCACACATATTCGCTGATCCATGATGATCTGCCGGCAATGGATGATGATGATTATCGGCGTGGGAAATTGACAAATCATAAAATTTACGGAGCCGGTATTGCTACTTTGGCCGGAGATGCATTGCTGACATTAGCTTTTGAGGTAATGACTCGTCAACCGGGTGTTTCGCCGGCGACTATTGTATCAGTCATAAAAGAGATAAGTACCGCAGCCGGGCCGAACGGTATGGTCGGCGGGCAGGTTATCGATATTCAGTCGGAGGGTAAAAAGATCGATCTTGATACTTTGCGGCTTATGCATTTGAAGAAAACCGGCGAGCTTTTCCGGGCTTCGATCAGAGCCGGTGCTATTTTGGCCGGAGCTGACCAAAAGACTTTGGAGGCATTGACGGTATATGCCGAGCAGTTCGGTCTGGCATTTCAGATCACTGATGATATTCTTGATGTTATCGGAGATGCGGCGGCAATCGGCAAACCGGTCGGCAGTGATGAACGCAATCAAAAATCAACCTATGTAACGCTGACGTCTTTGGAAAAAGCCAAAGAGTTGGCAACAACAGCTGTTACTGAGGCCAATAAGGCATTAGCGCCGTTAGGCGAAAAAGCTGCTTTCCTCAGAGAATTAGCCGAGTATCTGCTTTCAAGAACTTGTTAGGAGAATAGACTATGGATAGTTTGTTGGAAATAATAAATGAACCGGGACAATTACATAATTTATCCGAGAATCAGTTGGAACAGTTAGCCGCTGAGCTGCGGGAGTATATTGTCAATACTGTTGCCGAAACAGGCGGCCATTTGGCGCCGAGTCTTGGTACAGTTGACTTGACGTTGGCTTTATACAGTGTCTTTAATTTTCCGGTTGACAAGATAGTTTGGGATGTCGGTCATCAGGCTTATGCACATAAGATTTTGACCGGCCGGCGGGAGCAGTTTAAAAAACTGCGGAAAAAAGCTGGCATTACCGGATTCCCTAATCGTGACGAGTCAGAGTATGATGCTTTTGGTGTCGGTCATGCCAGCACCTCAATTTCGGCGGCTTTAGGCATGGCGATAGCCCGTGATCTTTCAGGCCGTGGTGAACAGATCATTGCTGTTATCGGCGACGGGGCTCTGACCGGCGGTGAGGCCATGGAGGCACTTAATCATGCCGGTGATCTCAAAAAAGATATGATCGTCATTTTAAATGATAATGAAATGTCGATTTCACAGAATGTCGGTTCGCTTGCCAAGTATCTTGCGAAGATACGTTCAAAGCACAGATATGTCACAATGAAGGCAAGAATTGAAAAGACTCTTGACAAGATACCTCTTGTAGGTCACGGAATGGCGGCCGGACTTTTTAAAATCAAGACTACAATAAAGAATTTTATTTACGAAAGCACAATTTTTGAAAAAATGGGATTCCGTTATATGGGACCTGTTGACGGACATAATATCGAGCTTCTTACGGAGGCACTCTCAACCGCGAAATCCCTCCATTCGCCTGTATTGCTCCATGTCAATACCGTAAAGGGCAAGGGCTATGATTTTGCCGAAAAAGACCCGAGCAGCTTCCACGGAATATCTAATTTTGATATCAATACGGGAGAATTCAAAAACAGCGAAACCACATACTGCAATGAGTTCGGCAAGCTTATGTGCAAAATGGCTGATAAGGA
>CALCTX010000305.1 GCA_937907035.1 uncultured Selenomonadales bacterium | reverse complement strand
ATGTCAACGTGGTGCTCTAACCAGCTGAGCTATAATCCCATGCGGTCAACGAAAGGGATTATAGCACACACCGATCAGAAATGCAAGACTAAAATTTGATATTTACGGATTATTCCTGACGCGCGTTCTTGACATCCTGCCACAGCGTATTGAAGATGATGGTTCCGGCAGCGTCAAGATCATTGTAATACTCGCAGCGCGCGATCTCTTCATCCGTGGGATTCAGAACATACAGGCTGCTGTAGTCCTCGCCCATCAGGTCAATGGCGTCCTGATTCACGGACATATACCAGATGGCTTCGACATTCTTCTGGGCAATATCCGGACGGCAGAGGAAGTCGATGAATTTATAGGCGTTTTCAACGTTCCGGGCATCCTTCGGGATCACGGCGCAGTCCACCCAGATATTGCTGCCTTCCTTCGGAAGCGCATAATCCAGATCCTTGTTCTTCTCCATCATAAACATTGCATCGCCGGACCAGACAACAGCCATTGCACCTTCACCGGCAATCATCTTATCCTTTACTTCATCGACAACATAAGCAAGTACCAACGGCTTCTGCGCGATCAGCTTATCTTTTGCCGCATTGAGTTCAGCATCAGATTTAGTATTCAAAGAATACCCCAGCATCTTCAAAGTGATACCGATGGCATCACGCGGGCTGTCAACCATGAAGATCTGCTTCTTGTACTTTTCATTCCAAAGGATCTGCCAACTGTCAACCGGATCAGATACCATCTTTTTATTGTAAACAATACCTACTGTTCCCCAGAAACAAGGTACCGCATACTCTTCCTTTTTGTCAAAATACAAACCCTTATGTTTCTTGTCAATGAGCTTATAATTCGGTATCTTGCTCATATCGATCTTTTCAACCAGATTGTTCTTTACCAACCGCTCGATCATATAATCGGACGGGATTGCCAGATCATAATCGCTTCCACCGGCTTTTACCTTGACATACATATCCTCATTGGTCGCAAACGTATCATAGATAACATGGATTCCGGTTTCCTTCTCAAATATCTTGATTGTTTCCGGATCGATATAATCGCCCCAGTTATAAATCTTCAGTTCCTTCTTAGCGGCCTTTTTTTCGCCGCCACAACCAGTAAAAAAAGCGGCAGCCACCACACACACCATCAATAAACAAATCGCCTTAATAAATTTTTTCATTCTTTTGCCTCCTAAAATTTATGCTTTTTTCCTTTTTTTATCCCGGGCCATCTGGAAATTAACCGCTAATAACAATACCAATACTGTCAAAAATAAAAGCGTTGACAAAGCATTGATCGTCGGGTGAATTCCCCGTCGAGCCATTGAATAGATCAGTATCGACAAATTATTTATCCCTGAACCGGTCGTGAAAAAGCTGATGACAAAATCATCGATTGACAACGTAAAAGCGAACAACGCACCGGTAATGATCCCCGGCATGATATCCGGCAACACGATCCGACGAAACGCATAAGCTGGTGTCGCTCCCAGATCAAGAGCCGCTTCATAAACACTCTTGTCAAACTGCCGCAGCTTCGGCAAAACCGTCAAGATAACATACGGCACACTAAAAATAATATGTGCCAGCAACATAGAACCAAACCCCAGATCCATCTTGACGAAAATAAACAACAGCATGAGCGAAATACCGGTAACAATATCCGGATTTAAAACCGGCAGATAAGTCAGATTCATAACGATCTGCTTTTCCAACCGTCGCATATCCTTATACATCGCAAATGCGGCCAATGTCCCGATAAACGTTGCCACAACAGAAGCGATCACTGCTATCGACAAAGTATTATATAACGCATTCAGGATATCACTGCTGTCCAGCAATGCCTCATACCACTTAAACGTAAAGCCTTCCCAAACTCCGCGTGATTTTGATGCATTAAACGAAAACAAGATCAGCACCAAAATCGGGATATAAAGGAAACCGAATATCAGCGCAACATAAGAACGTTTTAAAAGTGTCATCAAAAGAATACCCCTCCTCCCGCATCTTTACGCGAACGAGAAAGGAATCCCATACTGACAAGAATAATTATCAACATCAGCACAGAAACCGCCGAACCGAAGCCCCAATTGCCGATCGACAAAAATTGCTGCTCAATAACATTGCCGATCAACATATACTGGCCACCGCCCAGCAAACGCGAAATAACAAAGGTCGTAACCGCCGGCATAAATACCATCAAAATTCCGGAATATACTCCCGGCATACTGAGCGGAAAGACTACCTTCCAAAATGAAGTCCAGGCATCAGCCCCGAGATCGGCCGCAGCCTCAAGATAACTGCGGTCCAGTTTGATAAGCACCGAATATATCGGCAAGATCATAAACGGCAAAAAATTATAAACCATTCCCAACAATACCGCATAATCAGTATACAGAATATTGATTGGCGGCAAATTCAGCCAGGCTAAAAATGTATTGATAAGTCCTTTACGCTCCAAAAGTGCCATCCAAGAATACGTCCTTAACAAAAAACTCATCCACATCGGAATGACCAAAAACATGACCATAATATTACGGTACTTTTTCGGCGCTTTTGTCAAAATATACGCCATTGGATATCCTACCAACAAGCAAATCGCCGTTGCCAAAGCAGCCAGCCATACAGAATGAGCCAACACTCCGAGATACATAGGCCCGGCAGCCTGTTTAAAATACTTCAGTGAAAACTGCATTTCCTTGGCATCAAAAAAAGCATAATAAACTATCAGCAACAATGGAATGACCGTAAACAACAACATCCATAAATGATAAGGATATACCAGCCATCGTCTGCCCATCAAGCCGTCACCTTCCTCATAACATGGATCTCATCCGGCCCGATATTCATACCGACAGCCTCACCAACCGGAGTCATTGCTGTACTTCGTACCAGCCACAGATAATCATCGGCCGAACGGATAGTCATCTCAAAATGAACGCCCTTAAACGTAACGGTCTCAACTACGCCCTGCAAAACGCCCTGTTCCGCAGGAACAATGACAACATCCTCCGGTCTGACAACAATATCAACCGGAACATTCTCCCCAAATCCCCGGTCAACACAGACAAAATCATGACCGGCAAACGAAACCATTCCGTCACGAAGCATTTCCCCTGCCAAAATATTGCTCTCACCAATAAAATCAGCTACAAACGGATTTACCGGCTCATTATAAATATCCTGCGGTGAACCGATCTGTTGAATCTTACCCTCATTAAAGACAACCACCGTATCACTCATCGTCAAAGCTTCTTCCTGATCGTGAGTAACATAAATAAATGTAGAACCGACTGTCTTTTGAATGCGTTTCAACTCAACCTGCATATCCTTGCGCAGCTTAAGGTCAAGCGCACTGAGAGGTTCATCAAGAAGCAATACTTCCGGCTCATTTATCAATGCTCTGACAATTGCAACACGCTGCTGCTGACCGCCGGAAAGCGAATCAACCGACCGCTCCTCAAAACCGGTCATATTGACCAATGCCAGCATCTTACTTACCCGCTCAACAATCTCAGCCTTAGGGATCTTTTTTATATTCAGGCCAAACGCAACATTATCAAAAACATTCATATGCGGAAACAACGCATGCTTCTGAAACACTGTATTTATCTTACGTTGGTATGGCGGTATCGGTCCGATATCTTTTCCCTCAAAAAGGACCTGCCCGTCAGTAGCCTGCTCAAAACCGGCAATAATCCGCAGAAGCGTCGTTTTTCCGCCACCGGACGGGCCCAAAAGTGTCAGAAATTCATTCCTTCTGATATGAAGATTTATTTTATTCAAAATCATATTATCGCCAAAAAATTTTGTCAGATCAACAATGTCAATTATTCCCTGTTCCTGCATATTATATCCCTTTCAAAACTTCGATAAAAAGACACACATACATATATTATAATGCTTTAGTTCAAGAAAATGCAAAGTATTTTCTTCTTCAGCAGGCATTTCAGCTGCCAAAAGTTTCAGCCATACTGCCCGCTATTTTTTCTTTCCGAATATCAGGTCAATAACCATTGCTCCTATCTTCCGTTCAACGCCGGATTTTGTCATCGGTATACCTGTCTTTCTTGATATTTTACTCTTCATCCCGGAAATACCAAGCAAGCGTTTCCAGCTAAATCCGCCCTTATTCATAATAAGCTTCTCCTCAACCTCAAAATATACGGATAAATAACTCTGATTGCCTGTACCAAAAGTTACCCCCGGACAAAATACGGCCGCAATAAAAGAGAGATAAAAAAGCATATTGCCGCCACCGAGACAATGCTGGCCCCGGCTGCCATATCAAGATAATATGCCATTACCAGCCCGCAAATACCATAAAGCATAGCCCCGGCAATCGAAATCAGGTGATAACTCTTTACATTGTTTGACAGATTTCTTGCCACAGCCGCCGGAAGCACCAAAAGAGAATTTATAATCAATAATCCCACCCACTGAATGCTGACCGCAACAATCACCGCCAGTAAAGCGGCAAAAATACTTTCAATCTGTAAAACAGAAATTCCGCGGCTGCGCGCAAAAACAGGATTTACTGACAAAACCAAAAGCTTGTTAAAAATTATTCCCCACACAATAATAACGCCTATCAATATAAAAAACAGCATCAGCAGGTCTTCCTCTGCAATACTGAGAACATCTCCTATCAAATAGGATGAGAACTTATTAAACGACCCGCCGCGGGAAAGAAGCATCAGCCCGAATGCAATAGCAGTAGAGGAAAACACCCCTATAACCGTGTCAGTAGATACCGTGCTTTTCCTTTTTATATAGGTAATCAAAAAGGAAAACAATATTGAAAATACTATCAACGACATAAAAGGTGAAATGCCGCCAAGCATTACCCCGATTGCCAATCCGGTAAACGCACCATGACCGAGCGAATCAGAAAAAAAAGCCATACGGTTGGAAACCACCATTGTACTCAGCAGACCAAATACCGGCGTAACAAGTATGACCGCCAGAAATGCATTCTTCATAAAATTATGCTCCAGACAGGCAAACGGCAAAATATCGAGCAAGGAATAAATTGCTTCAAGCATTACCTTTCACCGCCTTTATTGCTGTCCATAGTCAGCACCCCAAATATATTTCTTGTCCGCTCATCAGAAAATACCTGCTCCGGAGTTCCACTGACTATTACCTCATGATTCAGAAGAACAACCTGGTCAGCATGCTTATATACTAAATTCAAATCATGGGAAATAAGAATAATCGATATATCCTCTTTTTCCCTCAGCTCTGAAACTATCTCATAAAAAAGCTCAAGTCCGTTGTGGTCTACTCCCGAGACCGGCTCATCCAGCAAGAGCAAGTCCGGCAACGGGTCAAGAGCCAGCGCCAGCAAGACCCGCTGCAGCTCTCCACCCGAGAGAGCACCGAGGCGCCTGTCAATCAAATACTCGGCTCTTACCTTTGCCAGTCCCTTTAACGCCCTTTCCCTTACAGAGCCCGCCGGCATAAGCCAGACCGGCCGTTTTGCAAGACAGGCCATAAACATATCCTGCACACTGATAGGCGCGCTGACATCGAAATCAAGATACTGCGGAACATATCCTATTACCGGATGGCCGGTATGCTCGCCCTTTGCATCTATATAGTGCAGAGAGCCGCTATGCTCAACCTCCCCCAGAATTGCTTTCAAAAGCGTACTTTTCCCTGCACCGTTCGGACCTATAAGTGCTGTCAGCTGACCGCAATGAATATGAATATTTACATTGTGAAAAATATCCAGCTGACCGGCGGTTACGGAAAAATTTTCTATTTTGGTACAGCATAATTTGGCGCAGTCGCCGCCTGATAAGGCTCTATGATGAAGAATTGTCCTGAACAAAATGCCCTTCCCAGCCTTTCTATTTATCTTGCTTCCGCTGACAGCTGCGGCACAGCCCATAAAACTCAAATACATGACCGGTAATCAAAAAACCCCGGTTTTCCGCTTCCTTTTCGTACAGATTGTTCATTGGGCAAATATCTATACATTCCATTTTCCCACATTCCGTACATATCAAATGATGATGGTGGTGCCCGGCAGTTATTATCTCATAAACATTTCCTCCCGGCTTGACAATTTCATGCACTACCCCAATTTCCTTAAAAATATTCAGATTGCGGTATACCGTATCAAGAGAAACATCCGGCTGGACACTCCTGATAATTTCCAAAACAATTTGGGCACTGCAGAACTGCCCCCCCTCCGATAGAGCTGCCAAAACAGCACGCCTTTGCGGAGTAACCTTGAAGCCCTTATCCCGCAGCACACTTAGGGCATTTTCAATATCCGCTGTTTTTTTATTATCTATCATAGCTATATTCTCCTAAATAGTAATTTTCTTATTTATACTAACATAAAAAAAATCAGTTGAAAATAATATTTTGCAACTGATTTCAACAATCACAGTTTTTTCTATCGCTCATTCAATACACAGGTCTGCAAAGGCAACTGCTGTATCAAAGATGAACCTCCGCAATTATTCCTTCAAGGCCTCAATAACATCACGCGTAAGATCTACGCCGCCATAAAGCATTGCTTCAATCTTTACAACCTGGCGAATTCCTTTTTTCTTTGCGGCAGCAGCTACGGCCTTGGCAATCTTTTCCTGAACCGGCTTCATAATCTCAGCGTGCTTCTTGGCAAGCTCAACACTTAAATTACGCTGTAAGGCCGCCTTTGCCGCCTCATCAAGCTCCGGTGCCTTTGCATCAAATTCAGCCTGCAGAGCCTTCTGCGCTTCCTGAAGATTCTTTTGAACCTCATCCACTCCCGGATAATTACGGATAACAAACTCATAATTCACAAAGCCAAGCATCGCCTCATTCTCAGCCGCCTCACAAACCGAAGCCCCACTGACAGATACCAGCGAAAACACGGCAAAAACAATAGCAA
>CALCTX010000304.1 GCA_937907035.1 uncultured Selenomonadales bacterium | reverse complement strand
GTTTTGCGGACGGCAGTCCGGGAGCCGGAAAAGGCAACTTTTCCGACTGGCAAAGGTAAATTTAGTCAGAATCTGGCTTTGACAAAACAGCACCCGGAATGGTTGATCAAACGATGGCTGAAGGAATTTGGCCCTGAGGAAACAACAGCTTTGTGCGATTTTGACAATAATCCGGCGGTGTTATCATTACGGACTAATACCTTGAAAACAACCAGGGAAGAGCTTATCGCCGCATTGCAAGCTGACGGGGCTGAGGCAGTGTCATCCGAATGGTCGCCTGATGGTGTTATTTGCCGTCAGCATACGGCTCTTGACAAATTGTCAGCCTTGCAAAACGGGTTCTGTCAGGTACAGGACGAGAGCTCGATGCAGGTAGCAGCAGTCGTTGACGCTCAGCCGGGGGAGTTTATTATTGATACTTGCAGTGCGCCGGGCGGGAAGACTACCCATCTGGCTGCATTGATGAAAAATACCGGGCGTATTGTGGCTCTTGACATTTATGAAGCCAAACTGCAACGCATTGAGGAAAATGCCGGACGGTTGGGGATATCGATCATTGAAACTCAGCTGCTTGACGCCAGAGAAGTCGGCACCGAGTATGAAAATATGGCGGACCGGGTTCTGGTCGATGCTCCTTGCTCGGGACTTGGCGTTTTGCGGCGGAAACCGGATGCCCGATGGCGGAAGGAAGCAGCGGAAATAGACAAATTACCGGAACTGCAGTTGTCAATTTTGACGTCAGCCGGACACGCTGTCAAAAGCGGTGGTGTATTGGTGTACAGTACCTGTACGATAAATGAGGCCGAAAATCAGGGCGTTGTCGAGGCGTTTTTGACGTCAAATCCACAGTTCAAACTGGAAACAACCGGTGAATATCTTCCGGTAAAAAAACGTTCCGATAAAATGGTGCAATTTTATCCGCAGCGGGACAATATTGACGGATTCTTTATTGCCCGGATGAGAAAAGAGTAACAGTATGAAAAATATTTACGGGCTTACTTTGCCGGAGCTGACAGAACTGTTGGCACCGGATCTGCCACGCTTTCGGGCGGTGCAGATTGCTGAGTGGCTTTATAAAAAAGATGCCGGTTCATTTGCGGTGATGACCAATTTGCCGCAAAAATTGCGGGATCACCTGGCAGAAAAATTTTCTATTGATAAACCGCAGCTTGTTACGGAGTGGAATTCCGCCGATGGCGAGACCAGTAAATTTTTATTGTCCTTTGCCGACGGTGAAGCTGTCGAAACAGTATTGATGCGGCATGATTATGGTAACAGCATCTGTGTTTCTACGCAGGTCGGCTGTGCTATGGGCTGTGCGTTTTGTGCTTCAACTTTACGCGGAGTCAGCCGTGATCTGACGGCGGGGGAAATGTTGGCTGAGGTATTGTTTATCAACGAGCGGCTCAAACAGGTCGGACAGAAGGTTGATACTTTGGTCCTTATGGGCTCCGGCGAGCCGTTGATGAATTATGACAATGTCTTGAAATTTATCCGGCTTTTACACGAAGAATATACACTCAATCTTGGTTATCGGAATATCACATTGTCGACCTCGGGAATCGTTCCGGGAATTGAGCGCCTGACCGGAGAAGGTTTGCCGATAAACCTGTCAATCTCACTTCATGCTGCGGACGATGCGGGGCTTTCTGCCCCTGCCCAACGAGTA
>CALCTX010000303.1 GCA_937907035.1 uncultured Selenomonadales bacterium | reverse complement strand
AAGTTAACGTATTTATTGTAAAACCTAATAACAAAAATGATACAAACGTGCCGACCAGCGATACCGGTACCGCCAACATCGGAACCAATGTTGCCCGCCAGCTCTGCAAAAACAGGTACACGATAACCATAACCAAAATCAATGCCTCAAAAAAAGTATGGGCTACTTCATTTATGGAGGCATCAATAAATTCCGTCTTATCCATTATCGTTTCAAATTCAAGATCTGGCGGCAAACTCCGGCTTGCCTCAGCAAGAACCGCTTTAACCCCCGCAACAGTTTCCTTCGCATTGGCATCATCAGTAAGCTGAATACCAAAACCAATTGCCGGCTTATTATCATATTCAGAAGAAATTGCCGTAGTCATATCGCCAGTCGTCAGACGTGCTATATCCTTCAATCGAATAAACGATCCGCTGCCTTCCGAACGAATTATCACATTTCCAAATTCTTCCGGCGTTTCCAACCGACCTTTTACCCGACCGATATATTGCTTTTCCTGATTTTCCGGTGCCGGAAGCTGTCCGATTGTTCCCGCCGGCGCCTGAACATTTTGTTCCCGCAAGGCAGCCATTACTTCAGAAATCGTCAGATTTAACTCAGCCATCCTGTCCGGATTTAACCAAACACGCAACGAATAGTCCGATCCAAAAACCATGACCTGACCAACACCCGGTACACGTTTCAAGTTTTCAAGAAAATATATATCTGCATAATTTTTGATAAATGCCGGCTCAAATGTCCGATTCGGTGATGTTAAAGCAAAAATAAATACATTATCATCAGAATTTTTCTGGGTAGTAACACCAAACGACTGAACTGCCGATGGAATAGTAGCATTTGCTACTGCAACCCGGTTTTGGACTTTGACGGAATCCATATCGCCAACTGTTCCCAAATTAAATACAACCGATAATTTGTACTGTCCGGAGTTATCGCAGGTAGACGACATATAATCCATGCCTTCAACGCCATTAACCTGCTGTTCAATAACTTGAGCAACCGTTTGGTTTACAACATCCGAGTTAGCTCCGATATAGGTCGTATTAACTTTAATCGTTGGCGGAGA
>CALCTX010000302.1 GCA_937907035.1 uncultured Selenomonadales bacterium | reverse complement strand
CTATGATGGAGTAGTGATCTGCCTGAAGAAGATGGCAGTAAGAAAGAAGCAGCAGTTCAGGCAGCCGGAAAAGAAGGTACTGCCTTAGCTGAATTGGATGTCGATTATGCGCTTTCGCTTATCAATGGCGTAGAAAAGCATTTAACCGAGTTTGATGATTGCCTGAATAAGTATTCAAAGGAGTGGAAGGTTTCCCGAATGTCGGGGATAGATCGCAATATTTTGCGGATCGCTCTTTTTGAGATCAGGTATGGCGACGATGATGTCAATGAAAAAGTTGCTATCAATGAAGCTGTTGAATTGGCGAAGAGATTTGGCACAGATGAATCGGCTCGTTTTGTCAATGGCATCTTAGGGGCAGTTGTCAAAGCATAGCTTTTGAGATAATGCCGGGCTGATCATGGCCTGGCTTTTTCTTATGTGGAGGTACAAATTGGACGTTCGGACAGTCAGTGAGGTCACAAAGTATATAAAGCTTCTGTTTGATCGGGAACGAGTTTTGCGCGGTATTCTGATTTCGGGCGAGGTTTCCAATTTTAAGCGTTATCCGTCGGGGCATTGTTATTTTACGCTAAAGGATGCGCAAGCCTCACTGAAATGTGTGATGTTCAAATCATCGGCTGACAGGCTGAAATTCAAGCCGGAAAACGGGATGAAGGTCGTTGTATCCGGTAGTATTTCAATTTATGAGCGTGACGGTGTTTATCAGTTATATGCCAATAATATGGTCCCGGAAGGAATTGGCGAATTAGCGGCGGCTTACGAGCAGCTTAAGGCTAAACTTGAAGCGGAGGGGCTTTTTGTTCCGGAACGGAAAAAAGCTTTGCCGCCTTATCCGAAAACGATCGGTATTGTTACGTCCAGTGCCGGAGCGGTGCTGCGTGATATTTTTAATGTATCTAAGCGGCGTGATCCGTCAATCCGGCTGGTACTTTATCCGGTCAAGGTTCAGGGCGATGGTTCGGCGGAGCAGATCGCACAGGGAATTGAATTTTTTAATACCCGTTATCCGGTTGATGTTCTGATTGTTGGCCGGGGCGGCGGTTCTAAAGAGGATCTTTGGTCGTTTAACGAGGAGATCGTTGTCAGAGCAGTTGCTGCGTCTGAGATACCGATCATTTCCGCAGTCGGGCATGAGACGGATTTTTCTTTGTCAGATTTTGCGGCTGATGTCAGGGCGGCAACACCGTCACAAGCGGCGGAACTG
>CALCTX010000301.1 GCA_937907035.1 uncultured Selenomonadales bacterium | reverse complement strand
TCCTTCTCGTTGACGCATTTGAAGGCCCGATGCCGCAGACGAAATATGTATTGCGTAAAGCTTTGGAGCAGAAGCTGAAGCCGATTGTCGTTATCAATAAGATCGATCGCCCGGATCAGCGGGTTGATGATGTATATGATGAGGTGCTTGAACTCTTTATGGAGCTTGACGCTGATGATGATCAGCTTGATTTCCCAGTGGTTTATGCTGCGGCTCGTGATGGCATTGCCAAGCTGAGCATGGACGATGATAATGATAATCTTGATCCGCTTATGGATTTGCTCGTCAAGGAGATCCCGGCTCCGACCGGTGATGCTGATGGCCCGCTCCAGATGATGGTTACTACGCTTGATGCTGACGAATATGTCGGAAAGGTTGCTATCGGTCGTATTATTCGCGGTAAAGCAAAGCCGAATCAGGCTGTTGTTATTATCAAGGGCGATCAGGAGACAAAAGCCCGTATTGGTAAAGTGTTTGCGTATGAAGGATTGAAACGGGTAGAAGTCGCCGAAGCAGGTCTTGGCGAAATAGTTGCGCTTACCGGTCTTGGCGATGTAAGTATCGGTCATACAGTTGCTGATGCCGAAAATCCGGAAGCATTGCCGTCAATCAATATTGACGAACCGACACTTTCAATGACATTTGGTGTCAACACCAGTCCGTTTGCCGGTCGTGAAGGTCAGTTTGTAACGACCCGTCATTTGCGCGACCGCCTGATGAAAGAGGTCGAGACTAATGTCAGCCTGCGGGTTGAGGAAACTGATTCAAAGGATACCTTCAAGGTTTCCGGACGTGGCGAGTTGCATTTGTCTATTCTTATTGAAACAATGCGCCGCGAGGGTTATGAACTTCAGGTCGGCAAGCCTGAGGTAATTTATAAGACTATTAACGGTCAGAAGTGTGAGCCACTTGAGGATTTGACGGTAGAGGTACCGCAGGATTTCATGGGTCCGGTTATGGAATCTCTTGGCAAACGCAAGGCTGACTTGGTAAATATGACAGAAACTGCCGGATATATGCGCATGGAGTTTGTCATTCCGGCCCGCGGCCTTATCGGTTTCCGTTCCGAGCTTTTGACAAGTACCAAGGGCAACGGTATCATGAACCACGTTTTCCATGGCTATGTTCCTTATAAGGGCGATATTGCAACCCGTGAGCATGGTTCTTTGGTTGCTTTTGAGCAGGGCGAGACTACCGGTTATGGAATCTTTACGTTGCAGGACCGCGGTACAATGTTTATTTCACCGAATCAGGCCGTATATGAAGGCATGATCATCGGCGAGAATTCCCGCGATATGGATATCGATATCAACCCGTGCAAACAGAAGCATGTTTCCAATATGCGTACTTCTTCGTCTGATGAAGCGATCCGTTTGGTACCGCCACGTATTTTGAGCTTGGAACAGGCTCTGGAATATATCAATAAGGACGAACTTGTTGAGGTTACTCCGCAAAATATCCGCTTGCGCAAAGCTGAGCTTGATCGTACAGTTCGCGGCCGGGCAACTAAGAATGCTGCTAAAGCGGCTCGTGGAGAGCTTTGATCGATTTTGTCACAAATAAAAAGAAAATCTTATTTTTGTATATTTTTTACAAAATAAAGAAGGATTTTTAAAATTTATGGCGAATGACATAATTTGACCAAGGATACGGTCAGATAATGCAACTAATGACAGCTGGAGGTAAGTCGCATGAAAATCCTGGATAAGTTGACGAACATTATTATGCCCATGGATGACTATGAGGAAGAGGAATTTGTTGTTCCTGAGGAAAAAGTTGTCAAAACTGAACCGAAGCGGGTTGTCAATGGTCAGCAATCTTTTCCGTCGTTATCTTCATATGAGCCGTCTCATCCGTTTTTGACATTGCATAAGACACAGACATCGGATTTGAGTGTCAAGATTCATGTACCTCATGAATTCAGTGATGTTCGGAAGATTGCCGATGATCTTAAGGCAAAACGGGCTGTCATTGTCAATTTTGAAGAAGTTGAGCCGAGTGAACAGCGCCGTATCTGTGATTTTACTAACGGTGTCTGCTATATGATGGACGGACAGGCCCGCCGGATTACTGATATTATGGTTATGTATGTTCCGGCTGGCGTCAATGTTACTCCGGTAACCTCAAAATCAGTTGTAAAATAAAACTTGTATTAAATGAGGAGCTTTTGCTGCGGCGATAGCTCCTTTATTTTATTGGTAAGGAGCGGTTTTGTGGTGCAGAATATAGATGAACAAACGATAATTGACGAGGTGTTGCAGGAATTTTATCCGTTGACAAAAATTCCTCGCCCTTCGGAGCATGAAAAAGCGGTCAGTGATTATTTGCTGGCTGTTTTGAGAGGTATGGGGTTAGTAACGGTCCAGGATGAAAAATATAATCTCATAGCTGACAAACCGGCGTCACCGGGATTTGAAAATGTGCCGCTGACAATATTGCAGTCCCATATGGATATGGTTTGCGTAGCTGATGAAGGTGTGTGTTATGATCCTTTGACAGACGGGATAAAGTGTAAGATTGACGGCGATTTTTTGCGGGCAGAAGGAACAAGTTTGGGAGCCGATGATGGGATAGGGATAGCGGAGATATTATTTATCCTGAAAAACATAAAAAATAACGGTCCGATCCGGGCAATTTTTACGGTCGATGAAGAAAGCGGTATGACCGGGGCGGTAGCACTTGACAAAAAATGGCTTACAGCCGCCAAATATCTGATAAATTGCGATTCAGAGGACTATGATGTTTTGACGGTTGGCAGTGCCGGCAGTGTTAATTTGACATTTTCCCGGCCAATCAAATATGTTGCTGCACCAGCGGGAAAAGTATATGACATATCGTTGACAGGATTGACCGGCGGCCATTCCGGAGAAGAGATCAATCAAGGACGTGGCAATGCAATTGAGCTCATGATGCGTAGTCTTATGACGATGAGGGAGCAGGGATTTGATTATGCGCTCGTAAAAGCTTCCGGCGGGCGGGCCAGCAATGTCATTCCTTCCGAAGCATTTGTCAGTCTGGTAACAGCAGTGCCGAAAGAGAAATTGCAGGAATTTCTTGTCGGCTGTGCCGAAAGATTGACGTCAGTTTATGGTGACATTGACACAAATTTGACATTGACATTGACAGAATCGTCAACTTTTCCGGAAAAAGTGTTTTCTCCGGCTGATACTGAAGCATTGCTGAATTTGGCGGTCAATCTACACACCGGTGTGTATTCGATGTCTCAGGTGGTAAGCGGGCTGGTGGAAACATCGGCAAATATCGGTGTATTAAGGACAAATAACGATACTGTTGAAATGGTGTTTTTCCCGCGCTCGTCCAAGATTGAAAAAATCGTCGATTTTTGTCAGTCAGTCCGTTCTTTGGCCAAGCTGACAGGCTTTGAACTGAAAACAGGAACGATTTCGCCGGTTTGGAAGGAGAAAATCGGCGATTTGGCGCAGATGATGACGGAAACATTTCTTGAGCAAAATGGCAAACCGATGAAAGTGACGTCAATCCATGCTGGGCTGGAGTGCAGCTGGCATATACAAAAAAACCCCGAACTTGACATGGTGTCAATTGGGGTAACAACTCATGATATTCACAGTCCGCAGGAAAGGGTGGACTTGAGGACTATCGCTCCGCAGGTAAGGCTGATCACAGGCGTACTTGAAAAGATAGCGCAAAAACGATAGAGCAGTATAAGAAAATGGAGCTGTCGTATTAAGCGGATATTCTTCTCGTCATTCCGGACTTGATCCGGAATCCCCAAGCGCAACGCTGTATTTCGGGATGCTGAATCACGTTCAGCATGACGGGCTAAAAGCTTAATGCGACAGCTCCATTTTGTCGTATAACTTAATCATATATCCCAATTCAAATGCTCAAGCGGCGGCATTGCACGGTCAATAGCGTTTAAGATCCAGGAAATGTTGGCATGGGTTTGTTTAAACGCATCGTCAATATCTGCCTTGTTGTTTGCCGGGAGATCAACGTATTTCAGGGCCATGTGCATATAATCTTTGGCGACTAAAGGAACCTCGCGCTCGGCAGCCAGCTGGGCTTTGAAACGGTACCCGTAATAGAGATAACTGTTGAAATGGATCGGGATATCTTCAAAGGCGGCTATCCGCTCATCAACTTCCTGTTCGGCTTCTTTATCTTCACCTTTAAGATGAAGCAGATTCCAGCGGTCAGCCCATAATTCGCCCCGTAAGATGTATTTGTAAAGGAAATCCGACGACTCGGCGGTTTCCACAGCCAGATTTATATATTTCAAAGCTGCTTCGTAGTCTTTTTGATCGCGCCGGATAAAGCTGAGCTTTTGCAAAGCATAAACTTTTTCTTCAATATCCTCGGCGTTTTCTTCGTCAATTTCTATTTCGACGACAGAGCGGAACAGTTCAATAGCATCGTCAAGATGTTTAAGTTCCGGCATTGCTAAAAAGTGAGCCAGCCGTGCCCGGGCATGCCAATCGTCATACCCTTTGATAAAGAGATTGGCCGGTGGTGCGGCTTCGCTGTCAAGAACAACATGTACCAGTTTATGAAAATCCTGTGCGTTCATTTTTAACCTCCCGAATAGTTGTTGCTATGACTAAATATTACTCAGCATATTCAAAAAATGCAAAGTATTTTTCATTAATTAATGTAAAATGGATAAATAAACATATAATTAGTAAATAATTATTTAAAAATAGTTGATTTTTGCTGTAATATAAGGCATAATCAATAATATGGATGTCTGTGAATAAATATTCTGAGATTGTAAGAAAGGGTTTTCATTACAGTTTTGGGTGTATTAAGATATTGACAGCGCGGAGAGAACGTTATGCTGTTGGCAATATATAACTAACATCTGATCATTATAAGGAGATGAAAGTAATTATGACACTGAAAAACAACATGGAATTTTTTGTTCAGGAAAGGCTTGACCGGGTGCTGAAACAATATCCAGCATGTTGTCGGTGTGAAAAATGCAGGATGGATATAACAATCCTGGCACTTAATAATTTGCCGGGCAAGTATGTAAATACTCGTAAGGGTGATCTCTATACCCGTCTCGATTCTTACGAGCAGGTAAACGATATGAAAATTGTTCAGGAAATTGCCAGAGCGATTGAAGTCGTTTCAAAGAATCCGCGCCATTGAGTGTCAAGATGGAAGAGACCGTTCATAAACGCCGGGTACGTTATAAAGGGCGTTATCCACGTAAATACAGTGAAAAATATAAAGAGCTCGATCCGGAGAAATATGCTGAAACCGTTAAGCATGTCATAGAGAAAGGCAGTACGCCGGCGGGGATGCATATTCCTATCATGGTAGAAGAGATATTGGCATTTTTTGACCTCAAACCGGGGATGAAAGGTTTTGATGCAACCCTCGGTTATGGAGGTCATTCTCTTCATATGCTTAAAAAACTTGATCATCAAGGAATGCTTTATGCAAGCGACGTTGATCCGATAGAGATTGTACGGACACGGGAACGGATTGCTAAGCAGGGCTTTTCTGACCAGGACTTTTCGGCACGGCTTATGAATTTTTCTCAAATAAACGAACTGGTTCAGGAAACCGGTCCGTTTAATTTTATTTTGGCAGATCTCGGGGTTTCGTCAATGCAGATTGACAATCCGGACCGTGGATTTACTTATAAGGCCGAGGGACCGTTGGATTTGAGGATGGATCCGACGACTGGCATATCGGCCGCCATTGAGGCATGAAAACGGAAAAAGAGGTTT
>CALCTX010000300.1 GCA_937907035.1 uncultured Selenomonadales bacterium | reverse complement strand
TGCCCAATTTCAAGCCATCAAGGATATCTGCTTTCGGTTTATCTTCCTTCTTCTCCGGCAACGGGGCTTTTTTATCCACCTCAACGACCGCATGAATAACATTCTCGATAACATAATCTGTATCAAACACACTGATCGGTGGTTCCGGAGGTGCTTCACCCTTCTCCATTGCTTTGCTGAGTTCAATAGCTTCTTTGATCGCTTCTGCCTGCTCTTTTTCACTCATCAGTTGCTGAGCGATTCCCGGTTCGACAATGATCTGGTTATTCGAATGTCGCTCCAGCAGTTCATTGATCTTTTCTTCCGTTGTCGGAATCGGCGCATCCGGATTGATAACTCCCGCCTGATTCATTAATAAAAGCGGAACCGCTATAAGACCGCCGCCATGCATATCAAGCGTCCATCGGCCATCTTTACGATTTTTCGGCACCGTAAACGGAATATCAAGTTTTACCGTTTCGCTGCGATATGGTTTGATCGTTGTTTTGAAAATAACCGTATCCCCCGGTCTGACTTTCGGTCTGTCCGGAACAGCGGAAACTATCACGGCAGTTTTCCGCTCACTTTCCGAAGTAAGCTCTACTTTAATATCAAAGATATCAGATTCTTTATCCGTATTGCTGCAGACAAGACCTATAGCTTCTGTAAGCTCATTAAATGCCTGCTGTCCGACATCTCCCGGCGCATAAAACATATTATCGCGCTCAATCTTTCCATCTGCTACAGCATTAGTCATTATGTCAAAATGCACTTTCACAGTACTTTCTGCCTGACTGTCAACTGTTTTATTCAATGCCGCATAAGCAATCCCATTTGCCAATATCGGCAAAACAGCTTCATCATACGCCACTGAAGCTGCATAACTGTTATTAGCTTTAACCGTCTTATCTTCAACATTTACCCGCACTCCGACTACAGACGGAAATTCTCCCAAAATACCGCCGACGCCGGTACTGCGATCCTGATTGATCCGTCCGATAACCTTTTTAACGTTACCGATCTTCATGCCATCAGTAAGTCCCTTTACTGTACCTAAAACATCTGTTTCAGCCAAAAAATAGCTGACATTGCCCTTGCCAAGCATAGAGTGTCCAAAGCCAAGCA
>CALCTX010000299.1 GCA_937907035.1 uncultured Selenomonadales bacterium | reverse complement strand
ATATTGGTGAGACGGTAAGCTATGGACGGACCTGGGCGCCAAAATCGGAAGCGGTACTGGCAACATTGCCACTTGGTTATGCTGACGGGTATACACGTTTGTACGCCGGAAAAGCAAAGGTTGCATTGAAGGGGACGCTGGTTCCGGTAGTCGGCAGGATCTGTATGGATCAATGTATGGTTGATGTTACATCTATAGCGGATGTTAAAGTTGGCGACACAGTTACTGTTTTTGGCGATTCGGGAATTACGGCCGATACATTGGCCGGCTGGATCGGAACGATAAATTATGAGGTTACTTGTATGATGTCACCTCGTTTGCCAAGAATATATACCGGAAAGTAACAGGCATATCATTAATTGTGTTTAATCCTGAGATACTTGTATACAAAAATTTCCTTACCTTTGTTCTTGACACATGTAAAGGTGTAAATTATAATTTAATTTATCAGCGCACGGGGGAATGGACGATTCTTTTCCCGTACAGCAAAAAAGAGGGGGTATTTCCATGAAATTTGGTAAGTGTACTATGCGCTTGGCAGGTATGGCACTTGGTGCTTTAATGCTGGGCAGCGTTTTTGCCGGCTGTGGTGGCGGCGGAGACAAGGCCGCTAAAGGCGGAGACATCAAAATCGGTGCAAACTTTGAATTGACAGGCGGTGTTGCTAATTACGGCAGCGCAACTTTTGATGGTTTGCAGCTCGCTATTGACGAGGTTAATGCTGCCGGTGGTGTAAATGGTAAGAAGTTTGTTATTGTAAAGGCAGACTCCAAATCCGAGACATCTGAAGCAGCTAATGCAGCAACAAAACTTATTTCCAATGATAAAGTAAAGATCCTCGTTGGCCCGGCAACTACCGGCAGTGTATTGGCTGAGTCACAGATCGCAACCGACAACAAGGTTCCGGTTATTGCTCCGGCAGCAACCAACCCGAAAGTTACAGTAGAAAACGGAAAACTTAAATCGTTTATTTTCCGCAGCTGCTTTATTGATCCGCTCCAGAGTGATGTAATGGCAACTTTTGCCAGCAAGACACTCAAGGCTAAGACCGCTGTTATCTATATCGATTCCAGCTCTGACTATTCCAAGAGCCTCGGTCAGGTTTTCAAAGAGAAGTTTGAAGCTGCCGGCGGCAAAGTAGTTATGGAAGAAGCTTTCCTCCAGAAAGATCAGGATTTCAAAGCAACTCTTACTAAGATCAAGACTGCTAATGCAGATGTAATCTTTATTCCGGCTTATTATGAAGAGGTTGGTAAGATTGTTAAGCAGGCTCGTGAGCTTGGTATTACCTGCCCGCTTCTTGGTACTGACGGCTGGGATGACAGCAAGGTTGTTGATATTGCCGGTGCAGCACCGCTCAACAATACTTTCTTCAGCACTCACTATTCCGACAAGGATAAAGATGTTCAGGGCTTTATCCAGGCATTCAAGAAGAAGTACAATCGTGAACCGAACGTATTTGCCGCTCTTGGCTATGATGCCGGCAAGATGATCATCGATGCTGTAAAGCGTGCCGGTGGTGATGATACTGAGAAGATCCGCAAAGCACTTGAGGAGACAAAGAATTTGCAGGTAGGTACCGGTACGATCACTATGGATCCGAAGACTCATAACCCGATCAAGAGTGCAGTAATCCTTGAAATGAAGGATGGCGCTAAGGTTATGAAAGAAAAGATTATGCCGCAGGCTTAATTGGGTTTTTGGTTTGAAGATAAAAGGGCCGCAGAGATGCGGCCTCTTTTTTCGGAAGGAGATTTTTATGGATTTCGCACACCAATTTGTGCAACAGCTCATAAACGGAGTTTCGCTCGGCAGTATTTATGCGCTGATCGCATTGGGGTATACGATGGTGTACGGTATCATCAAGCTTATTAATTTTGCACATGGTGATATTTATATGGTCGGAGCCTATATTGGCTTCTTTGCCATAACCGTTGCCAAGCTTTCGATTTTCCCCGCACTTATGATTTCAATGATAGTAACTGCCCTGTTGGGTATGATAGTAGAACGTCTTGCTTATAAACCGCTGCGCCATGCGCCGCGGATTTCTGTGCTTATTACAGCAATCGGCGTTTCATTTCTTTTGGAATATGGCAGCATGTATTTTGTGTCACCGACGCCACGTACATTTCCTGCTGTTATAGATAATGTTTCTTATAATCTTGGCGGTTTTGTTGTCAACGGGCAACAGTTGTTGATATTTTTTATCACTATCGTTCTTATGTTGTTGCTGACATATATCGTTCAAAAGACTAAGGTCGGCAAAGCTATGCGGGCTGTTTCATTTGATACGGAGACAGCACAGCTTATGGGAATAGATGCCAATCGGATCATTTCGGTTACTTTTGGCATTGGATCCGGCCTGGCTGCTGCCGGCGGTGTGCTGGTCGGAATATATTACAATTCCATTGATCCGCTGATGGGTATTATGCCGGGCTTGAAAGCCTTTGTTGCGGCAGTACTTGGCGGTATCGGAATTATTCCGGGAGCAATGGCCGGAGGAATTATTCTTGGCGTTATCGAAGCTTTGGTTTCCGGTTTCATTTCGTCGACTTTCCGCGATGCGGCGGCGTTTGCAATCCTCATTTTAGTGCTTCTGTTCAAGCCGTCAGGAATTTTTGGCAAGAACACACGAGAGAAAGTGTAGGTGAACTGATATGAATACATCACGTAAAAATGATCTGATTCAGATCGGTGCCGGACTTGCCATTTTTGCTGTCGGACAGGGATTGATGATGGGTGATATGATCGGTGCCTTTTGGCAGCTTAATATTTTTATCATCTGTATCAATATTATTCTCTCGGCCAGCTTAAATCTTATCAATGGCTATACGGGCCAGTTTTCGCTCGGTCATGCCGGATTCATGGCGGTCGGAGCGTATGTCAGTGTTATTTTGACGAAAAATTTTGAGACGCCGTTTTTATTGGCTTTATTGGCTGGCGGTGCTGCAGCAGCTTTGTTGGGCTGTCTTATCGGCTTGCCTACCTTGCGCCTTAATGGTGACTATTTGGCGATTGCGACCTTGGGTATGGGTGAGATAATCCGAATCGTTATCATGAATATTCAATATGTCGGCGGTGCAGCCGGATTTATGGGAATCCCTCATTTGACGACTTTCCCGTGGGTGTATTTGGTAATGCTGGCATCATTGATGATAATCAAGAATTTTGTTAATTCTACGCATGGCCGGGCATGTATCGCAGTTCGTGAAAATGAGATCGCAGCTGAAGCAATGGGAATAAACACCACTAAGTATAAGGTTATGGCCTTTACTATCGGTGCCGGGTTTGCCGGAGTGGCCGGCGGGCTGTTTGCACATTGCTTTTACATTATCAATCCGACATCGTTTACATTCCTTTCATCCTTTAACTATCTCATCATGGTAGTTTTAGGCGGTTTGGGATCGATCACCGGTTCTGTAGCCGGGGCTTTTGTTGTAACCTTTATTTCGGCAGCATTGGCAGATTGGCCGGAATTCCGGATGATAATTTATGCTTTTGCTCTTATCTTGTTGATGTTTTATCGTCCGCAGGGACTTTTCGGTTATGTTGAGCTGACGAATATGGCTCCCTTTAACCGGTTCTTCAAGGGAGGCGATAAATAATGGCAGAATTACTTAAAGCAGGGCATGTTTCCAAGGAATTTGGCGGTTTGCGGGCCGTTTCGGATTTTGATGTCTATATCAACCAGGGAGAGCTTATCGGACTTATCGGGCCGAACGGTGCCGGTAAAACGACACTAATGAAAATCTTATTTGGTATGGAAGAGATCGCCGAGACTGGTGGATATGGTGGCGATGTATTAATTAATGGCGAAAAAGTGGATTTTAAATCTCCTTTTGATGCCCTTGAAGCAGGTATAGGTATGGTTCACCAAGAATTTTCACTTATTCCTGGTTTCACTGCAACTGAGAACATTCTTCTTAACCGAGAACCTAAGAAACGTAATGTTGTTTCTGAAATTTTTGGTGAAAGATTAAATACATTAAACTATAAAGAAATGTCCGCTATAGCTGAAAAGGCTATTGATAAGATGGGCTTTAAGATTGATTCTAATATGTCAATTTCTGATATGCCTGTAGGACATAAACAATTTACAGAAATTGCGAGAGAATTATCTAAAGATAATTTAAAAATATTAATTTTAGATGAGCCTACTGCTGTATTAACACCACAAGAAATTGATGAGTTAATGCAAATAATGAAAAACTTAAAAGCAGAAGGTAAATCAATATTATTTATTTCTCACAAGTTAAATGAAATTATGGCTGTTGCTGATAGATGTTCCGTATTAAGAAAAGGAAAATATATTGGCACAGTTGATACAAAAGATACAACAAAAGAAGCTCTTTCTTCAATGATGGTAGGAAGAGATGTTAAGTTTGCTGTTGATAAAGATCCTGCAAAACCTGGTAAAACTGTTCTAAGAGTAAATGATTTAGTTGTTAAGTCTAAAACTCATAAAAAGAATGCAGTAAATGACGTTTCTTTGTATATTAGAAAAGGT
>CALCTX010000298.1 GCA_937907035.1 uncultured Selenomonadales bacterium | reverse complement strand
GAAGCACCATTAATATTCTTATCAGCTCCACTTTTAATTGAAAGTGGATTTGATAAATATTCCGGATCTTTTGCGTTGTGATCTGAGAAGCTGGCAAGGTGCGGAAATAGCTCAGCGTTATTATCCGGTGGCAATGCCGCATATTCGGGCAATGGATATTGATATTTCGAAACCGTTGCCGATGGCAGATTATTTGCGGGAACATAATATTAAAGAGGTATTGGTTATAGAGGGAGATCCGCCTCAGGATATGATGCATACGGTATATCCGACGGTTAGCACCGATGTTATTAGAAAATTTCGGGAGGAAATGCCGGAAATAAAGGTATATGCCGGAATAGACCAATATCGCAGCAGCATGCGGCAGGAGCAGTATAGGATAAGACGAAAACTGCAGGCTGGAGCATCAGGATTTTTTACGCAGCCGTTTTTTGATATGCGTTTTTTGGAAATGTATGCTGATATGCTTGATGGGTTAGAGGTTTATTGGGGTGTGTCGCCGATAATGTCAGCCCGGTCGCAAAGTTATTGGGAACTTAAAAATAACGTAGTATTTCCCAAGGCGTTTCAGCCGACTTTGGATTGGAGCATTGAATTTGCCCGTAAAGTGGTTGAGTTTGCTGACAAGCGCAATGGCAATGTATATCTTATGCCGATAAGAACTGATGCGACAGCTTATTTGAGTGGCATATTAGGGTAGTTTCTATTGGGGGATTTTATATGGTTACGGTTATCATTCCTGCAGCCGGGCAAGGAAAACGGATGGCAGCAGGGGTTAATAAAGTGTTTTTGGAGCTGAGTGGCAAGCCAATTTTATCGCGGACAGTAAAAAGATTTTCTGAATGCAAAGACGTAGACAGATTGATCATTGTCGTTGCTGAAGAAGAAATAGTAGCAATAAAACGGTTGCTTGTCGGAATTCCAAACGTTAAGCCATTTGAGGTAGTAGCTGGCGGTTCGGAGAGGCAGTATTCGGTTGCAAATGCATTAAAAGTTGTGTCAGATGAAACAGATATTGTTTTGGTACATGATGGAGCGCGCCCTTTAGTTAGTGAAGATACTATCAAAAAAGTAATTGCAGCTGCTATGGAAAATGGTGCGGCAATAGCGGCTGTTCCGGAAAAAAATACTGTCAAGATCGTTAATAATGATTCTTTTGTTATGCGAACTCCGGACCGGGCAACACTTTGGGAGGTTCAGACTCCGCAGGGATTTAAACGGGAGATAATTGAACAGGCTTATAAACAAGCGGAAAAAGAAAGCTTTTTAGGTACGGACGATTCCAGCTTGGTTGAGCGTTTAGGGATACCAGTCAAGGTCGTTATGAGTGAGTATCAGAACATAAAGATTACAACTCCCGAGGATTTGCTGGTAGGAGAGGCTTTTGTTCGTGAGCAGAGGTTGGCATTAGCCAAAGAGGGGATCAATGATCTGATTTCCGGTTTGGCAGATAGGGTAAAGCATCATCATCGTTTTGGTCGGGACGATGATAAATGAATACTAAAATATTAGGGAATGCCGGAGAAGAGGCGGCAGCAAAATATCTGACAGATAAAGGGTATATTATTTGCACAAGAAATTATCGTGTTCCGGTTGGCGAGATAGACTTGATCGCTCGTAAAGATGGCGTAATAGTTTTTATTGAGGTAAAAACCAGACGATCATATCGTTGCGGAGAAGCGGCTTTGGCAGTTAATCGTCATAAACAGCAGAAGATAATAAAAACAGCTTTATGGTATATCCGGCAAAATAATCTTGATGACTGTCCATGCCGGTTTGATGTGATGGAAGTTTATTCTCAGGTATCAGGCGAATTCTTGATCAATCATTTTGAAGAAGCTTTTGAGGTTAGCTGAGGGGAAAAAATGAAAATTATTGTTGGAATAACCGGAGCAAGTGGGAGTATATATGCTCTGAGGCTTATTGAGGTACTGAAAGAAGCCGGATATGAGGTACATCTTGTTGTTACTGACAATGGATGGCAAGTTTTGCAATATGAATGCAATGAAACAAAAGACAGTTTACAGGCTAAAGTTGATGTCCTTTATGACAATGATAAAATGTGGTCAGCTATAGCAAGTGGGTCTTTTAAAACATCAGCCATGATTGTTGCTCCGTGTTCAATGAAGACAGTGGGTTGCATTGCAAATGGGATTTCTGACAATCTTTTAGCCAGAGCGGCAGATGTAATAATAAAAGAGGGGCGGCAGCTCATATTGGTACCCCGTGAAACGCCATTCAGTGCTATTCATTTGGAAAATATGTTAAAACTTTCCCGTCTGGGAGTAAAAATTGTTCCGGCTTGTCCGGCATTTTATCATAAACCGGAGAAGATAGATGATTTAGTTGATATGCTGGTCGGGAAAATATGTGATGTTGCTGGTATTGAATGTGATATTTTCCCTCGCTGGCAAGGTGTTATATGATAATAAAAAACTGACGTCAGGTTGTGACGTCAGTTTTTTGTTTTGGGTGAATATGGATTAGCATTTGGCAAGTCTCTATTTTGTTTTAGAGCTTTGGGGTCCCGGCTGGCCCATGATAATATAGCAGTCAGGAAAAACGTACCGAGTATCCAAAGAACAGCGACGGCGATTGCCGGATATATTGAAAGGCCAAACCATTCAGCAGCGACCCAAAGGATAATGGCGAATGCTCCGCCTTCCCAATTAAGAAATAAGTTTAATCCCCAACAAAGTAAAAAACCGTTATCGATACTTGCTCGGCGCATATGGTTCTCCCCCTTTTGCTTATCATATATTTTTTAATTGATTCGTTCAACTGTTTCTTGACAAATCAGGAAGGAGAATAAAAAAGAATGGCGAAAAGAATATAAAACAAAACTGGAGATGTTAGTGTGAAATTTATATATTTTTTTATTTTGTCGATAGGAATATTATTGTCTGGCGGATGTCATTCGCAAGAACAACCGGCGTCAATGGAAACTAAAATAGCAACGCCGGTTAAGGATAGTGTACAGAAATTATCAAAAGGTCCGATTTTGGCGGATGAAAAAATTTCTAATTTACAGCTTGAGGATCCGTCAATTCCTGTATATGATCATTTTACGGTTGCAGAACGGCAACGACGGGGGTTGTCTGTAAGGTTACCAAAGTTGCAGGAGTATTCACAGAAAAAAATTGCATATTTGACATTTGATGATGGACCGGAAGATAAAAATACTCCGGCAGTTTTGGACATTTTAAAAGAAAATGGGGTAAAGGCGACTTTTTATTTGGTAGGGAAAGCATTGGAT
>CALCTX010000297.1 GCA_937907035.1 uncultured Selenomonadales bacterium | reverse complement strand
TGTTCAGCCACCGAAGCGGATGTGTCAATGATCAATTCTTTTTGCGATAATCCATCTGCTCTTTCAGCATCAATACAAGCCACTGCCAAATTTTCTTCTTTTTTCAGGAAATTAAGTATACGGCCACGAATTCGATGAACTGCAAATAAGCTAAAGGCAACACCCCGACGATAATCATAACTTTCAACAGCTTCGATCAAACCTACAGTACCCTCCTGGATCAAATCCATGATCCCATCTATCTGCCGATAAGGCAACGCTTGTTTAAACACTAACGGTTGATAGGAATGAATTATTTTACGCCGGGCATTTTCATCCCCATGATCAAAAAAATCTTTCCATAATTTTGTTTCTTCTTCCAAAGAAAGCACTTTTATCTTATTTAATTCGTTAATATAATCTTCTATCCGCACCTGAACTCATCCTTAAAATCTGAATCGGGCCTCAACGCCAAAACGAAATGCATTATATTCGTCATACAATACTGTAGTACTGATACGTTCGTTAAAATCATACTGAACCCCGAAACGTCGTTTTGTACTGCCGGCAACGCCCTGAATATATTTCAGCATAATTTTGTCGCTGATATATTTACCCATCTCAATATTATACCCTTCTTTAGAAAAATTGTCGCCATTTTTTTTGCTGTCCCAATCACGTGAAACGGAAAATTCGTCTAAATTAAGGAAATTACGGATTTGGCCTTCCAATTCGCTCAAAAATGCCATTTGCAGACCAATTTCTGCTATTGCTGAATAGTCAATCCCTTGCCCGTCACCGGCAGCTTTTGTTGTTTTAAATGTTAACAGCTTAATAATATCTGACTGTCTCATTTCCGGGACAGAACGCAAACGCAGCTTCATCTGATCGATTGGACCGTTTATTGACAGCCAAACTTTAGTCCGATCAAGCTTGGTATCCGCAAAGAAATCAACGGACGGCAAGAAAGAGCCGGCATTATTAAAGATCAATGCACCACGCCGCACCGTAAACGGCGTTTTCAGATAATAAACTTTTCCGCGGGAAACAGCAATATGCCCAGAAGAATTAGGATACTTGGTCGTTCCGCCAAAATGAGCCGAACCATCAAGACGTAAATCACCGACATACGGACTGTAAAAACGAACCTTTTTCCCTAAATCCAAAGCCAGATCCACTATAAATTCCGGCAATTCGCCTTCACTTTCCGGCACAGATGGAATGGAAATCGTCGCATCTTCAATAAATACCCTTCCACTTACTTTTGGCAAAAATTGTTTATAAAAAACCCCTTCACTCACATTTACATCAAAAGTAAGCGGTCCTTTATAAAAATCACTGACGATATCAAGTTTTGTTCCAGTAAATTTCAAACCATAATCCGTCAATTGCCGACCGTCCAGCCTAACCCCACCAGTAAGCTGATATTGACCCTTGCCTATTTTACCGGAACATTCCTCCACCATAAACGAATCTCCGGCAAAATTCAAGTCAGCTTTCATATCAGTGATCGGCAAACCCAAAGCTTTTAACTTCATTGCACCATCTTTAAGGATCACTGATCCATGAACCAAAGGTCTGGCCATCGTTCCGGTAAACAGCAACGATCCCTTGGTTTCACCCAAAGCCCAGTCTACCCCCGGTGCTATCATCGGCAACAGGCTCATATCAGCCTGATCAAGCGATACCCGTAAATTGAATTGCTCCTCTCCAGTGCTTTCTTTTTCAGCCATCAATGCTGCCAACGGCACTGTACCATAAGCTGTAAGTTTATAGCTATGGCCCTGATGATCTTTATCAATAATGAACTGATCAACATTTATAATATGATTTTTAAAAGAAAACAATCCGGTTATCCGATCAAAACTTGCACCTCGTGCTCCACCATTACTTATTTCCAAGGATGCTTCAGCTTGCGGATTGTCATAAACACCATGGGCAGTTATATCTATATTCATATTGCCTGAAAGATCAACATCTAATCCCGCAGCCTTAGTTAAAATTCCGGCTTGAATAGCCTGAGCAGAAATCTTCAGATCAAGCGGACCGTTGAAATCGATCTGCCCTGTCGCAACAAGTGTTCCATCAAGCCCCTGTTTTCCGGTAAAATTGCTCAATGTCAAAACCTTGCCATTAAGATATGCATCAAGCAACAGATCATGTATCTCATAACCCTTAATATCGCCTTTGTCCATCCGTCCTCTGATATGAGCTTGTAATGCTGTAGCTTTTCCGCCAATATCAACCACGCCATTAAAACGGCCATTAAGCGGATTGTTTTTCAGACTGGCCATTGCCAACAAGCTGTTAAGATCAACATTTTTGGCTTCCAGTGAACCATTAACTGCCAGTGTATTGATATTAGCACTGGCTGTAAGACCGATATGTCCATCATTCTGGTCAAATCCAAAATCACGGAAATAAACCGAACCATTACGATAATTAACCTTGCCGGAAGCCCGTTCTATCTTTACACCATTAAAATCGAGCTCTCCAGCGGTCAACAATCCATCAAACAGCGGATTATTCAAGCTGCCGCCAATATGCCCGTCAAACCGGCCATGACCATTTATCGGATATGGTAATTTCCTGCCAAAACGATCAAGCGATAAATCTTTGGCGATAACCTTCATGTCAAGGTTATGTTCCTTATCAATGGTGCCATTCAGTTCCATATCGATCAACGGCGAAAATATGTGAAAATCTTGCAAAGCGATCTTTCCGTTCTTCATCGTATAATCGCCATCCATTCCCTGCAACAAATAGCCATTATAACTGCCATGATAGAGATGCACATAACCAACAATATCCGGATTATCAAGTGTCCCGGTTACAAAGATAATATTATCAAGATTTCCGGTTATTGGCTGATCAGGTGCGATCAAAGCTGCCAAATCTTCCATCCGGGCTCCTACCGTATCAATCTGCAAATTTACGCGTTTTTCCCCGGTAAAGCCAACTGACCCTTTAACCGTCCACACGTCCTGTGCACCATTTTCCAAAGCAAAGTTCTTGACAACTATACCATCAAGACTGCCGGCTGCTTCACCATGTAAAGTTTTAAACGGTTGCTTAAACAAAGCTCCGTTAATTGCCGCAAATTCTAACCAGAGTTCCGGATTATCAGTATTTCCTTTCAACTTACCGCGAAAATCAGAATGCCCCTGTATATCCAACCGGGAATCAATATTTTGCAGCTTGCCCAAATCAATACGGGCAGCATAAAACTTCAAATCATGCATTTATTATTCCCCTGCCCCATTTCGAATTTGTGCCG
>CALCTX010000296.1 GCA_937907035.1 uncultured Selenomonadales bacterium | reverse complement strand
TTAGCAACAAAGAAACAGCAAGCTTTGCTAATCTGATAACGGTTAAAGCAGAGACTGCAAATAAGCCGGTTGTTTTACAGGGAGCATTGTTTGGCGGCGAAGGCCGGATTGTTTCAATTAATGGTTACCGTGTGGATGTTGATCCGCATAAGCATATTCTCATTTGCCCGCATGTCAATCGTCCTGGCTTTATCGGAACTGTCGGTTCGATCATGGGTGAGGCTGGTATCAATATTTCCGGTATGCAGGTTGGCCGGACGGATATTGAAGGCCAGAATATTATGGTCCTCAATCTTGATGATGCGGTTTCTGCCGATATTATTGCCAAGGTTAAGAAGATTGACGGCATAGTGGATGCAAAGCTGATCGATTTTGCTTAAGTAACGAAATATAATTCGGCAGTGCGTTTGCCGATATAACGGTAAAAGCCCTCTGGCCTCTGGTCAGGGGGCTTTTCTGCTTTGTTAAGCAATTGCCGGATCACTAAGAGATTGTGCCGGTATTGCATAGCAGATATACTTTGCTATAGATATATGATAAAATAACAATTATGAAATGAATTGGAAAATGGAGCGAGTCCTGATGCTTTATCCGATAAATTTAAATTTACAAGGCCGGCCCTGTCTCGTGATTGGCGGTGGGCGGGTCGCATTGCGGAAAGTGCGTTCGTTGTTAAAAGCTGATGCAAGGGTCATTGTTGTTGCTCCGGCTGTTGCTGAAGAAATAAAAGACTTGGCAGCTGAAGGGCAGATAGTTTGGTTGCCGAAGTCAGCAGAAAGCAGTGATGTTAAAGACAGCTTTTTGGTTATTTGTGCGACAGTTGACACGACAACAAATCGTGATATTGCCATTGCAGCAAAAAAAACCGGCGCGCTGGTCAACATGGCTGCTCCGCCTTTGGAATTGAGTGATTTTACAATTCCTGCCAGTGAAAGCTGCGGCGATTTATTGGTTACTTTTGCAACCGGCGGCAAGAGCCCGGAACTGGCCCGGAAGTTAAAGATACGTTACGGTTCGGAATATGCGGCTTTCGGTGAATTCTTATCAATAATAGAACCGTATAGGCGGGGACTGATACAGCGACTTGCAGACAGTGAGGCTTGCGCTGCTTTTTGGCGGGAAACTTTAGATGATGAAGTAATGGAATTGGTGTCACAGGGACGATTTGATGAAGCGGAGGAACGAATAGCTGATGCATTTATTAGTATTGGGGTTAAATCATAATACAGCTCCGGTAGAGGTGCGGGAACGCTTTTCATTGTCACGCGAGCAGATAACCGATTCTTTAGGGCAGCTTACGGATAATCCGGAGATTGACGAAGCAGTGATCATTTCTACCTGCAATCGGACTGAAATATATACGGTTGTCAATAATGGTAAAGCCGGACTGGCAGCTGTACAGGAGTTTTTTCGGCAGATAAATTCACAAACTGATGATATTATGCCGTATTTTTATTGGTTTTGGGAAGGCGATTGCGCGGAGCATTTACTGCGGGTTGCCGCCAGTCTTGATTCATTGGTTGTGGGAGAAGGTCAGATCCTCAGCCAGGTGAAAGAAGCGTATCATTTGGCTCATAAAGCTGGTACGGCGGGGACAGTCCTGAATCTCTTGTTTCATCGGGCGATAACAGTGGGGAAACGGGTTCGGACTGAGACTAAGATCGCTTATAATCCGGTCTCGGTAAGTTCAGCCGCAGTTGCTTTAGCTGCTGACCGACTGACATTGGCGGGGGCCGAAGTGCTTATTTTTGGCGCAGGAAAAATG
>CALCTX010000295.1 GCA_937907035.1 uncultured Selenomonadales bacterium | reverse complement strand
AGTATGCATGGAAAGTCCAATAATAGGTTTCATTCGCAGCACCTCTTTAACATTTATTTCCTTTATCTTACCATTTAATAGGTGTATGAAACACCATTCAATCGCCAATAAAAAAATTCATTCCCTTTAATTTCCAAATTGATATTATCCAAAACCTTATGATCACCAAAGCATTTGGAAAGATTGACCAACTCAATGATCTTTTCGTTTTGACTTGTCATTCCAATTCCTCCGAAGCAACAAAAAATACAGAAAAACTAATAAAAATCAGCCAAAAATCTACACAAGAAATCACACTATATTTTATAACAAATTACCAAAAAAAAACAGTTTTTATTGTCAAATTTGACAATAAAAAATGACGTCAACTCCAAAGAATTGACGTCAAATTGACATTGACGATAAAATTCGCAATTCGTAATGCGGAATGCGAAATTATTAAGCAACGAAGTATTCATCCATCTTCAGCGATTTTATAGTAGATATTTTTTCAACGTGTTCTTAAGAAGTTCTATATCAATCGGTTTTGCAATATGAGCATTCATCCCGGCAGCCATTGCTGCATCGCGATCTTCTTTGAATGCGTTGGCCGTCATAGCGATTATCGGTATTTTTGACAACTCTGTATCCATTGCCCGAATCTGACGGGTAGCTTCATATCCGTCCATTGTCGGCATCTGAATATCCAACAGGATAATGTCAAAATCACCAATTTTTGCATTTTTGACAATATCTACTGCAATATCGCCGTCCTCGGCTTCCGCTACTTCAAATCCGAAGTCCTTAAGAAGCTCGATCGCGATTTCCCGATTAAGCTCATTGTCATCAACCAGCAAAACCTTTTTGCCGGTAAATATCTGTTCATCAGTTTTTTCTTCCTTCCCGCCAGTTTCTTTTCTTGCCAGATCTGTCAAAACACGATACAAATCTGACGGAAACAGCGGTTTGGACAAAAATGTGGTAACACCGGCTTCTTTTGCTTCTTCTTCAATGTCTGACCAATCATAAGCCGTCAAAATAATTATTGGCACATCAGCACCAATAACTTTCCTGATCCGGCGGGTTACTTCAATGCCATTCATATCCGGCATCAACCAATCGATTATATACACGCGGAACGCTTCACCGTCATTATACGATGTCTGCGCCCTGATAACCGCTTCCTTGCCGGAAGTACACCAATCCGGCCGCAAACCAATATTTTTCAGCAGCCGCGATATCGAAATACAAGTATTGGTATTGTCATCAACAATGAGACCGCGGCAATTATTGAATTCCGGAATCTCAAACGATTCATGCGTATTGGATTTAAGCTTGAAATCGAAATTGACAGTTACCGTAGTCCCTTTGCCCAATTCGCTTTCAATATCAATCGTTCCACCCATCATATCAATGATATTTTTCGTGATCGCCATGCCGAGACCGGTCCCCTGAATGCCGGAAACCGTACTGGATTTTGCCCGGGTAAACGGATCGAATATCTGCTTGAGGAAATCAGCCTGCATCCCCATACCGTTATCCTTGACGCAAAATTCAAAAGTAGCATAGCCGGATTCTTTAACCGCTTTCTGAGCTATACGCAACGATACCATTCCACCTGACGGCGTATACTTTATCGCATTGGAAATGATATTTAAGAGCACCTGATTGAGACGCAATTTATCGCAGACAATCCGTTCATTGTCAACATCAAGCGTATCGACAAAGAAATCAAGCTGTTTGCTGTGAATATCAGCTTGAACGATATCCCGCAACGTGTGGATAATCTCGGAAAGATTTTCTTCATTTTCTTCAAGATAATATAAATAGCCATTTATTGTCTGCCAGCCTGTCAGCATTCTGCCAGATGGACTTGGTTTGAAATAATAATAGTAATTACCTATTTTTTGCCAGCCATCAAGCATTCTTCCAGAATGATTTTCTTCTTTAAAATAGAAATAGCCATTACTTTCTTCTACAAATTGTAAGCCTTCATACATATGGCCGTCTTCTGAATCCAAATAGAAATATCCACCATTTATATTTTGCCAGCCTGTTAACATTCTGCCTGATGGACTTGGTTTAAAATAATGATATTTGCCATCAATTAATTGCCAACCATCAAGCATTTTACCAGAGTGATTTTCCTCTTTAAAATAGAAATAACCATCACTTGCTTTTACATATTGTAGACCTTCATACATATGTCCTAAATTTTTATTTTCATCTTCCTCAAGATAATAATAAGAACCATTTATTTTTTGCCAGCCAGTTAACATTCTACCAGAAGGACTTGGTTTAAAGTAATGATATTTACCATTGACGATTTGCCAACCATCAAGCATTCTTCCGGAATGATTTTTTTCATTAAAATAGAAGTAGCCTTCACTTT
>CALCTX010000294.1 GCA_937907035.1 uncultured Selenomonadales bacterium | reverse complement strand
TTTTTGAGACCAGCCAGACGGGCTGCCTCTTCCGCGATCAGCAAAGTAACACTGGCACCCTGCGGCTCATAATCCTGTTTGGAAATATTAAGGATCTTGGCCCCGATCATTTCCGTTACCCGTGATAATATCTTTGTCAGACGCTCCGAATTGTACTGCGAATCGATATACTTGATATAATCCTGCTGTTCCCGCTGCGTTTTGGCATAACAAATATCATATATATTAAAACTAAGCGATTTAGTAAGGTTATTGAATCCGTATAATTTCAATTTTTCTTCCACGTAAACAACCCTTCCTTTCAAAATTGGATAGTTTAACCAGTTTAATTGTTTTCTTAAATTAAAACATAAAAATAATTCGCTTTCAAGCATTTTCTTGCAAGCGAATTATTGGCTTTTTTAACAGCAGTCAGCTTTCTCCCCCCGATTTTAAACCTGTCTGAATTCAGGCTCCCATCGCCAATGAACATAAAAATGCTGCACTTATTATCCACATGGCAGGACTTATTTCCTTTCGGCGACCGCTGAAAAAATTTATCAGAACATAACTTATAAAACCAAATGCAAAACCCGTAGAAACATTTTGACCAAAAAACATAATTATTATCAGAATATACGCCGGTATAGCATTACGCAAATCTTTAAAATCTATCTGCTTTACCGCCGACATCATCAGCATCCCCACAATTATCAGGGCAGGAGATGTGGCATAAGCCGGTATAAAGCCGACTACCGGCATAAAGAGCAGCATGAACAAAAAGCAAAACGATATCGTCAGCGCCGTAAGACCAGTACGCCCACCGACAGCAATACCAGCCGCACTTTCTGCCGCGGTTATATCTGTCGAACAGCCAAAAGCCGCACTCATCATCGTACAAAACGCATCTACGGATATGCCTCGGCGGATAGCTGTTTCCTCTTCACTTTTTTTAAACTCCAGTTGCGGCATCATACCCAAAAAAGTCCCTATCGTATCAAAAAGCTCAGCCAACAAAAACCGCCAACAAGCATTTACCGTTCAAAGCA
>CALCTX010000293.1 GCA_937907035.1 uncultured Selenomonadales bacterium | reverse complement strand
CATTGTTTTTGCTGTTTTTGCAGTCAATTATGCCTTTTTGCTTGTGTGGAAGGGATATATTTCTTAATTTAGCAAAAGATTAATTATAAAACACTGATATATGAACTATGTATTTTTTGCTAACGGATTTGAAGAGATTGAAGCTCTTGCTAAGAATATGCCTGAAGTAAAGAGAATCAGATTCTTTATGACATTTGGACAAAGCTATCTGACCCATATGAAGTGTCTGGAAAATGTTGGTATGCTGTCTACCTCTCCGATTATGTATGAAGGCAAAGAAATCGTACCGATTCAGTTCCTGAAAGCATTGCTTCCGGATCCCGCTTCTTTAGGCCCGAGAACAGTCGGCAAGACCAATATCGGTTGTATTTTCCGCGGGAAGAAGGATGGAAAGGATAAAACCTATTATTTGTATAATGTCTGCGACCATCAGGAATGTTACAAAGAAGTTGGCTCTCAGGCGATTTCCTATACGACCGGTGTACCGGCAATGATCGGTACCAGCCTTGTTATGAATGGTACATGGAAAGGGCCGGGCGTATTCAATATTGAAGAATTTGATCCGGATCCGTTTATGGAACGGCTTAATAAGTGGGGCTTGCCGTGGCAGGAATCCTTTGAGCCTGAGCTGGTGGAATGATGACCGAGAATGAGATGTTTACCAAAGTGCCGACGCCGGCCTATGTGGTTGATGAGGCACGTTTAAGAAAAAATCTGGAAATATTAGCCGGTGTTCAAAAGGACACCGGCTGCTCTGTATTGCTCGCACAAAAGGCGTTTTCCATGTATTACTTTTATCCGCTGATCGGGCAATATTTGGCCGGGGCAACAGCCAGCGGACTGTATGAGGCCCGGCTTGGCAGGGAAGAAATGGGCAAGGAAAATCATATTTTTTCCCCGGCTTACAAAGAAGCGGATTTTGCTGAAATCGTTGCTTTGTGCGATCATATCGTTTTTAATTCCGTTTCCCAATGGGAACGGTTTGCTCCGCTGGCAATTGAAAAGGGACGGGAGTGCGGTCTGCGGATCAATCCTGAATGTTCGACTCAGGAGCAGGCAATTTATGATCCCTGTTCGCCGGGTTCGCGATTAGGAGTACGGCGGGCTGATTTTGACATTACGCGCCTGAAAGGGTTATCGGGATTACATTTTCATACCTTGTGCGAGCAAAATGCTGATGCTTTGGCGTTAACACTTGAGGCGGTCGAAAACAAATTCGGAGAATTTTTGCCGCAACTGAAATGGCTTAATTTTGGCGGCGGACATCATATTACCAGACCGGATTACGATATTGACCTGTTAAAACGGTGTATTTGCCAGATGCAGGACAAATATGGGGTACGGGTTTACTTGGAACCGGGCGAGGCGGTCGCCTTGTGGGCCGGTTTTTTAGTTACGACTGTGTTGGAAATTGTTTCCGGCAGCGATATGCCGATA
>CALCTX010000292.1 GCA_937907035.1 uncultured Selenomonadales bacterium | reverse complement strand
GAACTGATTTACCCGTGCATAGTTAGACAACGAACCGATAAGACCGATGTTCGGACCTTCCGGAGTCTCTATCGGGCACATACGACCATAATGTGAATTGTGTACATCTCGAACTTCGAATCCGGCACGTTCACGTGATAAACCGCCAGGTCCAAGTGCAGACAGACGACGCTTATGCGTCAATTCAGACAAAGGATTATGCTGATCCATAAACTGTGACAGCTGTGACGAGCCAAAGAATTCTTTGATAGCCGCTACAACCGGACGAATATTGATAAGCACCTGCGGAGAAATAACCGCATCATCCTGAATTGTCATACGCTCTTTTACAACACGTTCCATACGGGAAAGACCAATACGGAACTGATTCTGCAAAAGTTCACCAACCGAACGTACCCGGCGATTACCGAGATGGTCGATATCATCTTTTGTCCCAATATCATACTTAAGATTAAGCAGATAATTAATTGAGGCAATAATATCATTTCGGGTAATCGTCCGATAATTATATTCAAGAGTTGGGGAGCAAAGCAATTTTACTTTTGGTTTGTTTTCCAACTTCGTTTTTATGTAAACAGTAACAATTCCGTCACCAAAGAGCGCCTGTTCACGCTCCGGTTCAACGGCATCGAGCATTGCCTCATCCACAACCACATCTGCCGGTATAACAACTTCTCCCGTCTCGCGGTCAATAATAGGCTCTGCCAAAACCTTACCTAAAATACGACGTTTCCAACCGAGTTTTTTCGTAAGCTTATAACGACCAACAGACGCAAGATCATAGCGTTTCGGATCAAAGAAAAGTCCTTCCAGAAGCTGCTTGGCATTTTCTGCGGTAGCAGGCTCGCCCGGACGCAATTTGTTATAAATCTCAATGAGAGCCTTTTCCTGAGAATCCTCATTATCCTTATCTGCGATAGTCTTATTGATGAGCTCGTCGTTATCAAACAACTCCTGAATTTCTTCAGAATTTCCGAATCCTAATGCACGAACCAGCATAGTTGCAGGCAACTTGCGAGTACGATCAATACGAACCCATACCCCATCCTTTGCATCAGTTTCAAGTTCGATCCAAGCTCCGCGGTTTGGAATTATAGTTGCATTATAAAGTTTTTTACCAGTAGTATCGATTGTCTCTCCGTAGTAAGCGCCCGGAGAACGTACCAACTGACTGACAATAACACGCTCTGCACCATTGATAATAAAGGTTCCGGTATCAGTCATAAGCGGAAAATCGCCCATGAACACTTCCTGCTCCTTAATATCTCCGGTTTCACGGTTAATAAGACGAACTGTAACCCTGAGTGGCGCATTATACGTTGCATCACGTTTCTTGCACTCATCAAGATCGTATTTTGGTTCACCAAGCTCAAATTTCTCAAAAGAAAGAAGCAAGTTCCCGGTGAAATCCTGAATTGGCGAAATGTCACGGAAAATTTCCTGCAATCCTTCTTTTAAAAACCATTCATAGGAGTTACGCTGAATGTCCAACAAATGTGGCATCTCCATAACTTCCTTGATCTTGGCATAGCTATACCTGGTTCTTTTGCCCACCGGCACAGGATTAAACATTAAAGCCTTCACCCCTTAGCCAAATTTTACGCAGCCCCGCAGAAACAAGGCTGTAAAAAACAGACGCTAAAAAACAGTAATCCGCAACAAACACAAAAAGGCAAGGGGTATGCTTACTTTTTACGCCTTGCTGAATTTATGTTATATTGCGTTTTACTTCGTCATCTGTTTCGTAATCATTTCCTCCTATATGTTCATAAGACACATAGGTGCACAGCCGAAGCTATGCATTCTGTAATAATTAATATTATCATGCACAGATTATGTTGTCAATCAAAAAATACTCAAAATTTCTTTTTTCGTTTCTTTTGCCAAACTGCTAATATCGAAAAAATTATCAGCCCAACTATATCGGTCATCATTCCCGGATCGATCATCAAAACACCTGCCACAAAGAGCAGTATTCTTTCCAAAATGCTCATATTATCAATAAAATACCCGATAAGTGACGCACTAAGACCGATCATGCCAATGACAGCCGTAAAGAGAGTTACAGCCAATGTCACCGGAGTAGCATTTATCATTAAGAGAACCGGACTCATAACAAACATATAAGGAATGATAAATGCGGCTATCGCCAATTTTGAAGCATTAACGCCAGTCTTTAAAGCATTACCGCCGCTGATAGCCGAGCCCGCATAGGCAGCCAATGCCACCGGTGGTGTTACATCGGCAATTATTCCAAAATAGAAAACAAACATATGGGCCGCAATAGCCGGAACATGCATCTGCAAAAGAGCCGGTGCTGCAATAGTTGAAGTGATAACATAATTTGCCGTCGTCGGCACCCCCATGCCAAGAATAAGTGCCGTTATCATAGTAAAGAACATTGTCAGAAGCATTTCGCCGCCAGCCAGATCAAGAAGTGCCGATGCCAGCTTAAGTCCGACACCAGTCTTGGTAACAACACCGATAATTATTCCGGCCGATGCGCAAGCGACCAACACCCCGAGCACGCCTTTAGCACCAACGACCAGTCCATTAACTATTTCACCAACTTCCATCCGGGTAGATTTCCGAAGGAAAGAGGCAGCTATTGAGAGCACAATAGCAAACAGTGCAGCCCGCATAGGAGTATAACCGGATACTAAGAGATATACTATTGCGACAAGCGGTATAGCAAGATGTCCGCGTTCCCGCAGAATATCCCACGCCTTAGGCAGTTCATCGCGCGGTACTCCCTTCAAATTCTTACGCTTAGCTTCAAAATGTACTCCCAACCAAACTCCTGAAAAATAAAGGACAGCCGGAATAACTGCAGCTTTAACTATCTCAATATAAGGCACACCAACGAACTCTGCCATAAGGAATGCTGCCGCTCCCATTACCGGTGGCATAAGCTGTCCGCCAGTCGATGCCGCTGCTTCAACTGCTCCGGCAAATTCCTTATCATAACCAAGTTTTTTCATCATCGGAATAGTGAAGCTTCCTGTGCCGACAACATTGGCAACAGAGCTGCCCGATACCGTCCCCATCAGGCCACTCGAAAGAACTGCGACCTTGGCTGGTCCGCCGCTCGCCCAACCAGCCAGAGCATTAGCAAGATCGATAAAAAATTTTCCCAGTCCGGTTGATTCAAGATATGCACCAAAGAGAATAAACAAAAAGATAAAGGTTGATGATACTCCCAAAGGAATACCAAAAACGCCTTCTGTCGTAAAATAAAGATGCCCGATAAGCTGCTCAACAGTAAGTCCGCGATGAGCAAGTACCCCCGGCATATAAGGACCGGCAAAAGCATAAGCCAAAAAGAACATAACCACAACCAACATGGGTATACCAACTACACGTCTTGTTGCCTCAATAACCAAAGCCACCCCAAAGACACCAACAAAAAGATCCGTATTGTTTATCATGCCTGCCCGAAGTACCAATTCATGATACTGGATTATAATATAGGCCGGCATCGCTGCCCCTGATATTGCCAAAAGATAATCCACCGGGTGTAGCTTTTGGGTGACCAAACTTTTCGGGAAAGTCGGATAAAACAAATAAATAAGGCAAAGCCCAAATCCTAAATGCACTGCTCGCTGAAGCTGTGCATCAAGCACACCAAAAGTAGCTGTATAAAGCTGAAATACAGAAAACGATATAGCCAGAGCTGTCACTATTTTCCCAACAATCCCGACATGCTCCATAGTATTCGATTCCTTCTCAAGTTGCTTCAACACCTCTTCCGCAACCTGCTGAGTATTCTTTTCTTTCTGCATAAAACCAATCCTTCCGGAATAAACTATCGACTACCGGAATAGCCTTTCATAATATCTGCCCAGAGAAATATCAACCTTTTCCCCAACCGGAACGAGTTCATAAAGCCTGTATTCCTGCCCGGAAAATGTAACTGTAAGCCGTGTTCCGACCCCCGGCCGCAAACTCAGTGAAGAAAATTTCCTGTTCATATTTTCAAAAACAAACCAGCCTTCCTCACTTTTAAAAACGCCCTCTGTTTCTAAAAAAGGCAAGCCCACGCCTAAAGAACGGTAACGTGTTTTTTTCAGCATAAGGCCGTCATCCTCAACGACCAGATACTCTTCTACCGGTGTTTTCTGTACCGAATGGATAAAACCTACCAAGCCATTCTGTTGTGGAAACATTCAGGCCCTTCGCCTTTAATAAATAAATATGGCCGTCCCAGTTGCCAGCCGCCCAAAACAAACATAACTGACACCAGCAACAGAAACATTCGCTTATGTTTATTCATGCGAACAAAAAAGGAACTGCCACTAAAAGGCCATGATGCCAAACCGGGCTCAACGCATCAGCCTGACTGTTGTGGCAGTCCCCTGTCCTTTCAATTATTTTTCCTTGAAAAATTTAGCTGCACCGGCATTAAGTTCAATAGACATACCCTTTTGAGCGCCTTCCTTAGTGATCAGCTTGCCGACAGAATGAGCTGCCTTCAGCTTGTCAAGATTACCAAAAAGAGCCTTAGTCATGTCATAGCCAAGATTAGCATCCACCTTATCGTTAACAACAAGCATAGCCATTACCGCAACCGCAGAAGCATCCTCCTTGAAACCGGCATACGTACCAGCCGGGATAACGGTCTTAATATAGAACGGATACTTGGCAATAAGAGCATCAGCTTTGTCAGGCTCTACGGAAAGAATACGAACTGCATTCTGGGAAGCAATATCCTGAATAGCTGCCGTCGGGAATCCAGCCGTTACAAAAGCTATATCGACATTGCCATCTTTGAGCGCACTTGCTGCCTCACCAAAAGAAAGATACTGAACCTTAATGTCCTCATATTGGATACCATAAGCAGCCAAAATCTGACGAGCATTAGCCTCTGTTCCTGATCCGGCCGCACCTACCGCTACACGTTTGCCCTTGGCATCAGCCAAAGTCTTAATACCGCTCTTTTCCAAAGTAACTATCTGGCAAGTCTCCGGATAAAGAGTAGCTATACCGCGGATATTGGAAACTTTCTTGCCCTTAAACATTTCTGTTCCATTAGCCGCGTAGAAGATAATATCATTTTGAACAATAGCCAGATCTACTTCGCCCTTCTGGAGCATATTGATGTTGGCTACCGTTGCACCAGTGCTCTGTGCACTGGCATTCATTCCCGGAATAGACTTATTCAAAATCTCTGCCATAGCACCGCCTATCGGATAATACGTTCCGGCAGTACCGCCTGTAGCGATATTAATAAATTTCTTTTCCGCCTTTTTTTCGCCACCACCGCCGCAACCGGCAAAGAGTGATGCCATCAAAGCCATAACCAAACCAAACACCATGAATTTCCCTAATTTTTTCATTATCTCTTTCCCTCCTAAATATAAATTGTTATACAACTTATTCTATTGTAGCATAGATAAAACTATAAGAAAATAACATATCTCTCTAAAAAAGAATTTTATCAATAAAAATTCCCCATAAACAGATTTTGGATATTTCTATCGACTGCTTACGGGGAATCATATCATTTATTGAATTACCAGCTTATCATTTCCCGGCTGCTTTCCAGAGCCGGAGAATATTCTCCATTGTAATGCGCAAATTATCTTTACTGGATAAAATTGCTTCTTCATAAGGAAGTGGTTTCCTGTTTATACTGAATACTGCCGTAATACTTTCGCTATCTGCAACCTCAGCATCAGCTGCGCCAGCTACGCAGATAACAGGTACACCGGCTTTCTTCGCCCTGTTTGCCACTCCGGAAACAACTTTTCCCATCAAGGACTGATCATCAAATTTTCCTTCACCGGTAAATATCAAACTTGCATCATGAAGCATTTCCTGAAATTTTACTGTTTCCAAAACGACTTCAATACCACGTTGTAAAGTTGACCCAAAAAATGCTGTCATACCCGCTCCCATACCGCCGGCAGCACCAGCTCCGGGAATATCGGCTACATCCAACTGCAGATCATGTTTTATTACCGATGCCAAATTCTTTAATCCGTCATCCAATAAAGTTACTTGTTCCTTACTTGCCCCCTTCTGCGGACCAAAAATACAAGCTGCGCCACTCGGTCCGCATAGCGGATTAACAATATCACACATTGTAACAATGGGTATTTTTCTCAATCGTTTATCCAAACCGGAAATATCGATTTTTGTGATCCGGCAAAGATTTTCACCTACCGGAACGAACTTTTTTCCATCATTATCGAAAAAAGAAACGCCCAATGCTGCTGCCGCCCCGCAACCGCCATCATTGGTCGCGCTTCCGCCTAATCCTAGTATGATCCGACGTGGCTCTTGATCCAATGCCTGAGAAATAAGTTGCCCTACCCCGTATGTAGTTGCCCCCATGACATTCAACTGCTCTCCCATGAGCGGCAACCCGGCAGCAGCAGCCATTTCTATAACAGCTGTACCATCAGGAAGCATACCGTAAAACGAAGCTATTTCCTCTCCCTTGGGTCCCTGCACCCTCGTTTCAATACGTTTTCCTCCGGTCGGCCGCAAAAACGCCTCAACTGTTCCCTCGCCTCCATCAGCTACCGGCACCAGACAAACCACTGCCTCAGACAAGCATTTTTTTACCGAATCAGCCATTATATTGCAGACTTCTACAGAAGAAAGCGTCCCTTTAAACGAATCCGGTATAATAATTATCTTTTCCATATCGGCCTCTTTATCAGCAGAAGATCAATGAAAGAATATAAACGAATGTTACTGTCACCAGGCCCTCAACCAAAGTAACACCAGTCTGGCACTTATAAGCGATATTGGTATCCATATCTGAGAACTGTGAAACGACCCAGAAATATGAATCATTCGCATGGGAAACACACATT
>CALCTX010000291.1 GCA_937907035.1 uncultured Selenomonadales bacterium | reverse complement strand
TTTTTTCGCGGTCTGTCCACCTTAGCTCCTCCGCTTGATCCACATCGGCATTTGAGCATTCCTGCAAAAATATGATAATGTATTTGCTGATGATGCTGATAATAATAAGTACATTTCCCTAATGGCGTTTTATTAAAGCGTTCTTCTGCGATTTTTTGTACTTTTTCAAATTGTTCTTTCGAGATAATTCCCGGATGATTGTTTTCGATTACGATCCATTCATCCGGATTTTTTATTTTGCCTCTTGCTGAACTCCTGTAATTATACCGATACGTCCCAATATAAAATGGGTTGTGAAGTATCTGTCTGATTGTTGTTGGTATGATAGGGCCGTTTCGTTTACCTCGGATATTTTCGTTATTTAATAGAAGTGCTATTTTTTTGATAGACATACCCGATTCATATATATCAAATATATATTTGATGATTTTTGCTTCGGATTCGTTAATAACGGGGTATTTTTTTTCGACAGACCAGTCATATCCCCACGGAACATTTGCACCGTTCCACTTCCCTTGTTTTGCTCTGGATAACATAACAGCTGTGACACGTTCCGAAGTCATGTGGCGTTCGAGTTCGGCAAAGACCAATATAATTTTAAGCATCGCTTCACCCATAGCCGAAGATGTGTCGAATTGCTCGTTTCGCGATACGAAAACTACACCAAGTGATTTTAATTCATCGTACATAGCAGCAAAGTCTAATAGATTTCTGCTGATTCGATCAATTTTATTAACAACGATATGAGTGAATTCACCGTTTCTCATTTTTGCCATCATCTCTTGGTACGCTGGGCGATCGGTGTTTTTGCCCGAGAATCCTGCATCTTCGAAAACTTCATATTCGGTTATATTGAGTGAATACTTGGCATAATTAATAAGCTCCTTCCGCTGATAGGGCAGGGAGTCTTTATCAATTTGATAGTTTGTGCTTACTCTTGTGTATAATGCTGCCTTTTTCATTTTTTACTCGCTTTCCGCGTGGCTTTGCTGAAAGAAAGAGCAATAAAAAAGAGCTTCTCTTATCAAGAAGCTCTTAAGTATTTATATATTACAAAAAGCTCCTTGATAAAAGCAGCGTGGCTTTGCTTACTTTTTAGAAGCTTGTATGTATTATAACTTGTATAAATTTAATTGTCAAATACGCCGAAAGCCGACCAATGCAAATGGCCGGCTTTCTCTCAAACCCATTTTGAGGAGCTGACTACGCAACATCAGCTGTCTCTTTCTATGTTTATTTTACAACTGAAAAATGTGATTTGTCAATGTCAAACGTCATTGTCAATTTGACAGAATATATATCATGGTATATATTTGAATTAAAAGACGCATTTTAAATATTTTTATTAGGGTGTGGTGTTTTATGCTTACAGCAAAGTTATTTGATAATGGGCGCAGTCAGGCTGTCAGGCTGCCAAAGCAGTATCGTTTTCAGCAGGATGAGGTTTTGGCCAATAAGGTTGGCAATGTTGTTATGCTTTTTCCAAAAGATCATCAGTGGGCAGGTTTTTTGACAGGGCTGCAGCTTTTTACTGATGATTTTTTTTCAGCGGGGAGAAGTGTTGACGGGTTACAGGACAGGGATTCTTTATGAAGTATATGTTGGATACTAATATTTGCATTTATGTAATAAAGCACAAGCCGTCTGCTGTTATTGAGACTTTTTTGGAGCATGATCCGGCTGATATTTGTATTTCGGCGATCACTTATGCGGAGTTGCTTCATGGAGTGGAAAAAAGTCAGGCTGTGGAGAAGAACCGCTTGGCGTTGACGTTGTTTTTGTCACCGGTTACGGTGTTGGATTTTGATGCGGAGGCAGCAGAACAGTATGGAAGAATAAGAGCGTATCTTGAACAGAAAGGGACTCCTGTCGGGCCGATGGATATGCTTATTGCTGCGCATGCTCTTGCGGAAGGTCTTGTTTTGGTTACGAATAATACAAGGGAGTTTGCAAGGATTGAGGGTCTGAAGTTGGAAAATTGGGTGTGACAAAGTTATCAGAACAAAAAGAAAGTTCAGGAGTGGCTGATGATATGGAAGAAAAAGAAATTGTGAACCCGGCAGCAGCGAGTACGTCTGCGGCTGAGAGTGAGACAAAGGTTGAGAAGAAAAAGCAATATGTGCAGTTTTATCCGGGGCCGGTTGTTCGGGAGACGGGGATTGACGGATTGAAGATGGATTTTAATTACGGGGTCAGGATTCAGGTGCCGAAGGGGAATTATCATGTCCGGTTTACTGATCTTGATACCAGTACGATCCTTTATGATGCTGACGCTTCGGGTGTGCTGGTCACATCAACGAAGAAGTATTATATAAATTTTTTGGTCGAGGTCTGGCAGGATGGTAAGCTGGTTTATACGCATAAGCTTGATCTGGCTGGGAAGAATGTGCATATCCGTTATCCGGTTGGAACTTTGGGGGATATTATGGCCTGGTTCCCGTATGCGGAGGAATTTCGCAAGAAACACAAGTGTGAGGTTTATTGTTCTATGGCAGAGGAGCTGGCAGGGCTTTTTAAGCCGGCTTATCCAAAGCTTCATTTTATCAAGCCGGATACAATGCCGCCTGATTGTTATGCCACATATTATATGGGGATATTTTTCCCGGCGGATGACAGGTTTCATCAGCCGGTTGATCACCGGATCATCGGTCTGCAGAAAAATATTCCATATATTCTTGGGCTGGATGTTGTCGAACAGCGGCCAATCCTTACAGCTTTCGGAGAGCGACAGATTAAGGAGCCGTATGTCTGTAT
>CALCTX010000290.1 GCA_937907035.1 uncultured Selenomonadales bacterium | reverse complement strand
TATTTATAACTCCATTTTATATAGTTTATACCATATGGATTTTCGTTTATATTACAAGAATATTACAAAAATATTACATTAATATTAAGAATATGTTACATTTACATTAAAGTATTGACTTTTTACAAGAAATGTAAGATACTAACTGCATATTATGAAAAAAGACGAAACGTTTTAGGAGGGTTTAAAATGTCAAGTGCAATAATGAGCAAAGTTTGGAATTTATTTGGAATGGATCCAGCTGATGAAGAAGATTATGAAGAAGATGATGTATATAACACACTATCTTTAATATATGAATATGATGATTTAGATTTTAATGATGTTGATAAAAAGGGGAGAAATATTGATAAATTTTTAATTGATTTTCTAGATTTTTTAAATCTTCAGTTATAAATCTTTCTGCATTTGCTAAAGTTTGTTTTCTTATATATGTATCTGGAACTTGATTTTTATATAAATTTGTAACTTCTATATAATAACCAAAAACCTTATTATAACCAAGCTTAAGCGTCTTGATGCCTGTCTGCTCCCGCTCACGTTCTTCAATCTCCTGTAAAAGCCGCTTGCTGTCGTGAGAAATTGTCCGATATTCATCAAGTTCCGCATTATAGCCAGCCCGGATTATCCCGCCTTCCCGCAAAGAAAGACCCGGTTCATCAACAATAGACCGCTGCAAAAGTTCTGCCAGTTCATGATACAATTCAATATCCTGTCCGGCTTCAGCCAATGCTGCTGACTTAGCACCGGCTAACACCTGCTTTATCGACGGCAAAGCAAAAAAAGATGACCGCAACGCCACCAAATCACGGGCATTCGCTGTCCCAACCTCAATTCTCGTAAGCAAACGCTCAAAGTCATAAATACTTTTGCATCCGTCATTAATAGCTCCACGAAGCGAAAAATCATTCATCAGCTCCTCAACCGCATCATATCGACGATTGAGGGCAACCGTATCCAATAACGGATACTCCAGCCACTTGCGCAACATACGGCTTCCCATTGCCGTATGTGTAAAATCGAGAACTTCCAGTAACGTATTCTTCTTACCGCCGTCTCGTAAATTATGAGTAATTTCCAAATTCCTTAAAGTATAAGTATCGATCACCAAATGTGCTGCCGAATCAAGATATGTCAGGCGGTTCAAATGTGACAGATCGCTTTTCACTGTATTATGCAGATAGTCCAATAACGTTGCTACCGCTTCTGCCGCTAAATGTGATTCTGGCCGGCTGTCGGCTCCGAAATGGCTTTCGATGATCTCATCAACTTTATCCGTCAGCACTTCAACAACCGAAATCGAACAATGCTCCAACCGTAAACTTAAAAAAGCTTCCAGTTCTTTTCGAAAAGACAACTGCCCGACAATCAACAACTCCGGCATCATCAACCGATACAGCTCATCATAAACCTTTTGTTCCCGGTCTGCACCGTTATACTGACCAAAAAAACACTCACCGGTAGAAATATCCGCCCCGACTAAAACCAACTGTTCTTCCCGCTCATAAATCAAAGCAATATAATTATTCTGTGTCTCGCTAAGCAATGAATCAGACAGAACCGTCCCCGGTGTGATAACCTTTATTACCTCACGTTTGGTCAGTCCCGGTGCTTTTGGATCTCCGATCTGTTCCGCGATCGCTATCTTGTGGCCTCGCTTTATCAGTTTGGCAATATAAGTCTCTGCCGCATGATACGGCACTCCGCACATCGGTGACTTATCGACATCTCCGCTCCTGCTGGTCAGTGTCAGGCCAAGTTCTTTAGACACAAGAATTGCGTCATCAAAAAACATCTCATAAAAATCACCCAATCGGAAAAATAATATCTCATCCGGATGCCGTTCTTTTTCTGCTTTATATTGTTGCATCATCGGTGTAAGTTCCATAACGTTCTCCTATTCTAATTCGCCCTTAAGTACCCAAGTCTGTGGCTGAGTTATCCGTACCGTCACTATATCTCCTGGCTTTTCCTTCCCCTGATATTCCCAAAGTACAAGCTTATTGCCACGTGTCCTGCCGCTCCACACTTTCTGATTAGTCCGGCTGGCACCTTCTGCCATTACCTCTACCATTTTGCCGACATACGACTCATTTATTTCCCGGCTGATCGCATCCTGTATCACCATCAACTGCTGCAACCGCTCATGTTTTACCTGTTCCGGTACCTGATCAGCCATCTCCGCCGCTGGCGTTCCCGACCGCTTTGAATAAATAAACGTATACGCCGCATCATAGCGAATCTCTTTTAAAAAGGCCAGTGTCTCAGCAAAATCATCAGCTGTTTCGCCAGGAAATCCGACAATAAGATCCGTTGTCAATGTCGCATTTGGTACTGCTTCCCGAATCTTCCCTGCCAACTCCCGATACTTTTCAACCGTATACACACGATTCATTGCTTTCAAAATACGATTGCTGCCATACTGAACCGGTAAATGAAAATGCTCACAAATATGTTGTCCATCACGCACTGCCGCAATAACCCGGTCACTCATATCCTTCGGATGCGAAGTCATATACCGCACCCTCTCAATCCCCGGTACTTCGTCAACCATACGCAAAATATCAGCAAAATCCGCCTGCTTATGATCCTTTCCATACGAATTAACATTCTGTCCCAACAATGTTATCTCTTTATAGCCATTGGCCACTGCTTCCTTTACTTCGGCAACAATATCTTCCGGCAAACGGCTGCGTTCCCGTCCCCGTACATACGGTACGATACAATATGTACAAAAATTATTACACCCGTACATTATCGGCACCCAAGCCGACAAGCCGCCCCAACGGGAAATTTGAATTCCTTCGGCTACCGACTTGTCATCAAGCTCAATATCTACTATATGATGTGCATTAGCTGCTTCCAATTTCTTAACAGTTTCGACAAGCTCAACATGTTTATTGGTTCCCAATACAAAATCAATATGCGGTGCCCGTTTTATCAGTGCTTGCCCTTCCTTTTGCGCCATACAGCCGGTAATACCAAAGATCAACTGCGGTCTTTTCCGCTTTAAATGCTTTATCTCGCCAATCTTGCCATAAACCTTATCTTCAGCTGTTTCCCGCACACAACAAGTATTAAGGATTATAAGATCCGCTCGTTCCATATTGTCACAAAGCTCATATCCGATCGTCGCCAGCTGTCCTGTCATACGTTCCGCATCGGCAACATTCATCTGACAACCATAACTTAACAAATACAGAAATTTTTTACCCAAAATAATCACCTGTAAAAATTTGTTTTAATTATATATTATAACGCCTTAAAATAGGAAAAAGCAAAGCTTTTCCTATTTTAAGGCGTTATAAAAAATATAAAAAAGCACTTATTATCTTCATCAAAATTTACGATAACATTTGTAAGAAAAAACATTTAACAAGGAGGTTATTATCATGAGCACTGAATTTCGCAGAGAGTTATTATACAAACTCCTTATTGCAACTGACCGCAATGAGATTGTTTCCATCACTCAGAAATTATATAACATTTCAAAATGTAAAGCCGAAATTATGGCTGATCTTATCTTAACCGCCTGAAAAGTGGCACGTTGCCTCCGAAATAAAAAAGTGGCTGCCGCATGTTTGAACAAAAATTCGAACATGCGGCAGCCACTTTTTATTTCCGCTGAGTTATACGCCTAATATTTTCCGGGCATTTTGCTTGTCTTTCTCTATTTGTTGTATGAGTCCATCAGGCGAAGAAAATTTTTGTTCACCACGCAGATAAGCAACAAAATCCACCTGCAAATTCTGCCCATATACATCCTCATCAAAATCAAAAATATGAACTTCTAATAAGCGTTTTATCTTACCAAATGTCGGATTGCAACCGATATTGGCCACCCCGCCAAATATTTTTTCTCCAATATGTACTTTGACCGCATAAACACCGTCAGGTAATGAAGCCCTTTTCCCGTCAATTGACAAATTGGCCGTTGGGAAGCCTAACTGCCGCCCACGCTCAAAACCATGCTCAACTTGCCCGACAATAAAATATTCATAGCCGAGGCATTGATTTATCAACGGCAAATTTCCGGTTGGCAATAATTGCCGCAACCGGGTGCTGGATACCGTTTCACCATCAATAAATACCAACGGACAGATTGCTGTCCTTATCCCTTTTTCTTTTGCCAAAGCTGCCAAAGTCACAGCATTTCCCGATGCGCCCTTGCCAAAAGTAAAATTTTCTCCGACCACTAAAGCCAGCGGTTCAACATCCTTTTGCAACATCTCAACAAAATCAGCCGCTGTCAAATTCGCCAATTGCATTGTAAACGGCAATTCTATAAGCACTTCAACCCCCATCGCCATAAGCAGTTCCCGGCGTTCTTCCCGACTGGTTATCCGGCTCGGTGCCAATTGACTGTTCAATACTGTCAAAGGATGATCAGCAAATGTCAAAACTGCCAGACTGCCGGCAAATTCAATTGCCAACTGCTGTGCCTGACGGATAATAGAGCGATGCCCCAAATGAACTCCGTCAAAAGTTCCCAAAGCTATCACTAATCGTTTGTTTGCATATTTTACTGTTTGCAGATCCGCAAAAATTTCCATAGATTGCTCCACT
>CALCTX010000289.1 GCA_937907035.1 uncultured Selenomonadales bacterium | reverse complement strand
TATCGAACTTCTGATGGTTGTCGCGATTCTCGCGGTGCTGCTGACCATCATCGTCTCGGCGGTATTGAGACCAGTGAGCCGATATTTACTTATCAGGAGCCGGTCGGCTGTACAGCCACAATTATTGCCGGACTCTATTGGCAGAATCAGGTCGAGATCAGTTCACAGATTGCCGGGCTCTTGCTTTCGGCAATAATCTCCGATACAGTTCTTTTCAAATCTCCGACAACCACTGAAAAAGATAAAAAGGTTGCTAAGAAATTAGCTGAAATTGCCGGAGTTGAAATTTCTAAATATGGCATGGAGATGCTCAAAGCCGGGTCCAGTATCGGAACGATGACACCGATGGAAATTGCTAAGAATGATCTTAAGGAATTCCAGTTTGGCGATTATGACTGCATAATCAGCCAGGTTTCCGTAATGGATACGGAAGATGTTCTCAATTATAAATCTCAAATCCTTGAATGTATGGAAACTATTTGCCAGGAGGAAGGCTTCAGTCTGGCATTGCTCATGGTTACCAGCATCCTTGATGAAAGTACTGAACTGCTCTATGTTGGTTCGCCGAAAACTCTTATCGGCGATGCATTCAGTAAAGATGCCAGCGGAAATTCAATCTTCCTGCCGGGTGTTATGTCACGTAAGAAGCAGATTGTACCGCCACTTTCTGAAGCTGTAAAGCGGTTGAAAAAGTAAACTGAAACAGAGGGCCGCCGCCCGCTTGAGGCAAGCGGGTGGCGGCTTTGTTGTATATTACTGGGAGAGGTTTTTGTGGATAGTATTACAAATGATTTGAATCCAAAGCAGCAGGAAGCTGTCAATTGCATACAAGGTCCGTTGCTTATAATGGCCGGGGCAGGTTCCGGAAAGACAAAGGTATTGACCTGTCGTATTGCTAATCTTTTGGCGCATGGTGTTTCGCCGTACAGCATTTTGGCGATAACTTTTACCAATAAAGCAGCTGCTGAAATGCGTGACCGTGTTGACCGCCTTATTGGTCCTGCGGCAAGATCGGTCTGGCTCAGTACATTCCATTCTTTTTGTGCGCGTTTTTTACGGGCAGAAATTCAAATTACCGGAGTTTACAAGAATAATTTCGTTATATATGATGCTGCGGATGCAAAAGTATTGATCAAGAAATGTTTGAAAGAGTTGAATTTAGACGAAAAACAGTATCCGCCCAATTCGATTCAGAACCAGATTTCCAATGCGAAAAATATTTTAATGGGGCCACATAATTTTTCCAAAAACGCAGAGACTTTTTTTCAGAAAAAAGTTGCTGACGTCTATGCTTTGTATGATAAAAAATTGAAAGAGAATAATGCTCTGGATTTTGACGATCTGTTGATGATAACGGTAGCGATCCTCGATGAACATAAAGAGGTTCGGGAGAAATATCAGCAACGGTTTAATTACATTTTGGTTGATGAGTATCAGGATACTAATACCGCTCAGTATGAACTGACACGGCTGTTGGCAGAAAAACATCATAATCTCTGTGTTGTCGGTGATGCTGACCAGTCAATCTATGGCTGGCGCGGGGCGGATATCAGCAATATCCTCAATTTTGAAAAGGATTATCCGGAAGCGACAGTTATAAAACTCGAGCAAAATTACCGTTCAACGAAGAATATTTTGGCGGCGGCCAATGCGGTTATAAAGAATAACCTTAATCGCAAGCCGAAAAACTTATGGACGGAAAACTGCGAAGGCGAGAAAATCACTACTTATCTTGCTGATAATGAAATTGATGAAGCGAATTTTGTCGCTCTGACAGTTCTCAAGAACAAGACATTATTTAATAAAGCCTTCAGCGATATTGCGGTACTGTATCGGACTAATGCCCAGTCGCGTGCGTTGGAAGAAGGATTCATGCGGGAAGGCATTCCTTATACTATGGTCGGTGGATTAAAGTTCTACGAACGTAAGGAAATAAAAGATATAATTGCTTATTTGCGGGTAATATATAATCCGCTTGATACGCTGAGCCTGTTGCGGATAATCAATGTTCCGAAACGGGGGCTCGGAGAAACCTCTATCGGCAGAATTTCTGAATATGCCGCCTTGAATAATCTGAGTTTTATTGATGTTATTTCAAGTACCGAGTATCTCAGCGAAATAAAAGGTGTTACAGCCAGAGTAATAAAACCGCTGGAGGAATTTTCGGTTTTCATTTTTGAAATGATGAATAAGCAGAATTCTATGCCGTTATCGGAGTTTATTGAAGAAATATTGGATAAGTCCGGATATATTAAGGAACTTGAAGCCGGTGACGGAAAGATTGAGAATGAGTCAAGGATTGAAAACCTTCAGGAATTTGTCAGTGTTGCCAAAGATTTTGAGAATAGTGATGAAGAGGCCACATTGGAGAATTTCCTGGCGCATATTTCTTTGATCTCTGATATTGACAATGCTGATCTTGATGATGACAAAGTCACTTTGATGACTTTGCACGCGGCTAAAGGGTTGGAGTTCCCGGTTGTTTTTATGACCGGTATGGAAGAAGGAATATTCCCGCATTCCCGGACATTAATGGAACCGATGGAGCTTGAAGAAGAGCGGCGGACCTGTTATGTCGGTATTACCCGGGCGCAGACAAAGCTTTATATGACTTATGCCAGATCACGGTTGATATTTGGCCGTCAGACCTTTGGAATGCCGTCCCGGTTCTTGAAAGAGATACCTGATGAATATTTGGATGGCGGACAGCCAAGCCGTATGTATCAAGCTAAGCCGTCAATTCCATCTAAACTGTCAAATCCGTCTAAGCCCTCCGGAACTATTTATTCGTCAGCTATTAAGCCGAAGTCGGATAATTTCGGTCAGCCGAAACCGGCGGCACCGAAAAATAACGGACCGCTTATTAAACCGGATACCAGTATTATCTGGAAAGTCGGCGATAAAGCCCGGCACAGTAAGTTCGGTGTCGGTACAGTCGTGGAAGTCAAAGGAGCCGGTGAGGAAACGCAAGTAAAAATAGCATTTCCGGAAAATGGCTTGCGGGCGTTAATGCTCAAGTATGCACCAATTGAAAAGGTTTGACAAAGGAGAGAATCATTGTGTCAACTCCTGATATCAAGGAAATAAAAGCAGAACTTGCCACTTTGCGCAAGGAGATAAAGTATCACAATAACCGTTATTACAATATGGATGATCCGGAAATCTCCGATTATGAGTACGATCAGCTTATGTTGCGCTTAAAGGCAATTGAAAAGGAATATCCGGAGCTCATTACCAAGACTTCGCCGACTCAGATGGTCGGCGGTACTGCCAAACGGGAAGCGGGTGTTCTCGTCAAGCATGACGTTCCGATGCTTTCGTTGCAGGATGTATTCAGTCAGGCTGAGGTAAGGGAGTTTGTTACTTCCTTGCAGCAGACTTTGACAGATCCGGAATTTGTTGTTGAAGAAAAAATTGACGGCCTTTCACTTGCTTTGCGTTATGAAAACGGTCAATTGGTGCGGGCAATCACTCGCGGTGACGGTATTGTGCAGGGCGAGGATGTTACTGAGAATGCACGGGTGATTGATGATGTCAAAGAAAATTTGACGGAGCCGATCCCTTATTTTGAGATTCGCGGCGAGGTTTATATGTGCCGGGAGGCGTTTGACAAGGTTAATGAGCGGCAGGAAATGTTAGGCTTGAAGCCGTTTGCCAATCCTCGCAATTGTGCGGCGGGTACTTTGCGGCAGTTGGACAGCCGGATCACAAAAGAACGTCAGCTTTCCCTCTTTATATTTAATCTGCAAAAGGCAGAGGGACGGGAATTTGCGACGCATACTGAAGCGTATGAATTCATGCAGGCGCAAGGAATAAAAGTCATTCATAATTATCAGGTCTGTCATTCGTTTGATGAAGTTTGGACGGCGATTGAAAATATCGGCAAGTCCCGTGGTGAATTGCCGTATAATATTGACGGCGCAGTTGTCAAGCTCAATGGTTTGGCCGACCGTGAAAAACTTGGGGCAACATCAAAGGTACCACGGTGGGCGATAGCTTATAAATATCCGCCGGAAGAAAAAGAGACGGTTATCCGCAATATCGAGCTTTCTGTCGGGCGAACCGGGCGTATAACGCCGACGGCAGTTTTTGATCCGATACAGTTGTGCGGGACCAATGTCGAACGGGCGACCTTGCATAATCAGGATTTTATCGATTCGCTTGACGTCAGACTTGGCGATACGGTACTTGTTTATAAATCAGGAGAGATCATTCCGAAAATAAAAAAGGTTATCAAAGAAAAACGGCCGTTTGACAGTCAGCCGTTTGAAATCGGTAATGTATGTCCGGTCTGTGGCTCACCGGCAAAGCGGGAAGCAGACACTGCGGATATCAAGTGTACCAATCCGAATTGTCAGGCACAGCTGGAAAATCATATAATCAATTTTGTCAGCCGGGATGCAATGGACATCAAAGGCTTTGGCGAAGCGGCAGTAAAAGGCTTGATAGATGAAGGATTTGTTCATACTATTGCCGACCTGTATACACTGGCTGACAAACGTGATAATCTTGTTGAAAAAGGGATTATTGGCAAAGAGAAGAATACAGATAAGCTCTTAAAGGCAATAGAGGATTCAAAAAATAACGAACCACAGCGGCTATTAACCGGTTTTGGTATCGCCGGTATCGGTAAAGCGGCCGCAAAAGAGATAATGAAAGTCTTTGGTTCAATCGATAGTCTGCAAAATGCTTCGATAGAGGAAATCCTTGCCGTACGGGATATTGGCGAGATATCCGCCCAAGCGGTGTATGAATTTTTCCGAAGGGAAGATACTCAGCAAATTTTGACAGCTTTGAAAGCGGCTGACGTCAATTTGACTGTCAGAGAGGATTTGACAGTTGACGACAAATTGGCCGGCAAGACATTTGTGATCACCGGTACATTGCCGACAATGGAACGCAAAGCGGCGGCAGAACTTATAGAATCTCATGGCGGTAGGGTCAGCGGCAGTGTTTCTAAAAAGACGGATTATGTCCTGGCCGGTGAAGCTGCCGGCAGCAAGCTGACCAAAGCTAATGAATTAGGGATTACGGTAATAGATGAAGCGGGCTTTTTAGCGATGCTGGAGTAGAACGAAGGGAGCATAAAATATGCAGTTCAAGATTTCTCGACGTGATTTTATGAAAATGACCGGAGCAGTGGCAGCTGGTGTTATTGCCGGAGGTGGTGATATGATCGGAACCGGTTCAATGGTGACAAAAAGAGTGTATGCCAGCGGGCTTACTTATGCGGGTAAGGAATTGCCAATTTTGTATGAAGCTGACTGCTGTGTTATCGGCGGTGGCCCGTCCGGTGCAGCGGCAGCGATCATGGCTGCCCGTAACGGAGCTAAGACGGTGCTGGTTGAGCGGGGGATTGCTTTGGGCGGAT
>CALCTX010000288.1 GCA_937907035.1 uncultured Selenomonadales bacterium | reverse complement strand
GCGGTCCTCTACTGCTGCACTTACACTCTTTCCTTTGGCCATACGCATGCCTCCTTTGCATTTTTCAATTAAGCGATATTTCCAAATGGTAATAAATGAAGAGTGGGCGCTAACCCACTCTTCATTCACAAAACATTCACTTATAGCTGAAGTATACCACTTCTCACGGTAAATGTAAACATTTATCACAACATCACTCTTTGTCCTATGAGTTTATTTTCGGATTATTTGGCAAGGGAAATCGATGAAATGGATGCCGATAATGTTCAGTTGCGTTTTTTGGGCAGAGTAGATGAATTAGCGCCTAAACTTCGTGACCAGGCTAGGGCAGCTGAAAAACAGACTGCGGATAATACCGGGGTAAAATTTAATGTAGGCATGAATTACGGCGGGCAGGATGAGATAATTCGGGCAGTACAGCGTATTGCTGAACAAGTAGCAGCAGGAAATTTAAAACCTGCAGAGATAACGGAAAAAATATTTGATGATAATTTAGATACAAAAGGTTTGCCCCCAGTTGATTTTGTAATTCGGACCAGCGGCGATCAGCGACTCAGTAATTTCCTTTTGTGGCAGGCTGCATACGCTGAATTTTGGTTTACTGATACAAACTGGCCTGATTTTTCACCAGCTTGTTTTGTTGACGCACTTTATGATTTTGGAAATAGAAATCGTCGGTTTGGCGGGTTAATAAATAAGTAAGTGAGGTGCAATTTTGGGAACACGAATTATCAGCGGGATTATCGGAATTGCGTTAGCAACAATTGTGATTCAAATGGGAGGCGCTGTATTTAGTGCTTTTGTTTTGATTTTGGCAATAATAGGCTGGCGGGAATATAATTCAGCCTTTAAAAATATGAATATTGCGTTGGAACAAACCTGTGGTGCTTTGACTATTTTTGCACTTTGGGCAGTGGCAACACAATCAAGAGCGGAATATCTTTTTCCGATTGCACTGCTGGGGATATTGGCTGTTTTTTCAAAGACCGTTTTTTGTCATCGGACCTTTTCGGTACAACAAGCTTGTTATACGGTTGCCGGTTTGGTTTATGTCGGATTTACTTTTGTTCATTTAAGACTTTTGCGGGCTTTTGGCGCAGGAGTAATGGTGAATTCGCCGGTGGGACCGATGGAATTAGGGTGCGGGTTGATCTGGATCACTTTGATAGGAACGTGGTCAAGTGATACATTTGCTTATTTCAGCGGATATTTCTTTGGCAAGCATAAGCTGTGCTCGGCAGTCAGTCCGAAAAAAACTATTGAAGGTTTTATCGGCGGAGTACTGGGAACAGTCGCCACAGTTACAGCAGTAGGTGTATCAATTGGATTTCCGGCACATTGTATGGCAATATTGGGATTATTATTGGCGTTAGCAGCAACATTGGGTGATCTGGTGGAATCGGCAATTAAACGTTATACAGGAATAAAGGATTCCGGTAATTTGATCCCTGGACATGGCGGGGTTCTTGACCGATTTGACAGTGTTATGTTTACAGCACCTTTTGTTTATTATTACATGAAAATATTTTTGGCTTCCATGTAGGGAGGAATATCCATGAAAAATTTAGCAGTACTTGGCTCTACCGGTTCTATCGGTACGCAGACACTAGATGTTGTCAGAGCCAATCGGGACTTGTTTACGATAAAGGTGCTGGCGGCTAACAGCAGTATTGATCAGTTAGCAGAACAGATTGCGGAATTTTCGCCGGAATTAGCTGTTTTAGCTGATGAACAGGCAGCTGACGAATTAAGGAAACGTAATACCGGGAAAACAGTTATTCTTGGCGGTAAAGAAGGTCTTGTTAAAGCGGCTGCTTATGATGGGACTGATATAGTAGTTACATCCCTTATGGGATTTGCCGGTTTAGCACCGACAATGGCGGCTTTGGAAAAGGGCAAGGATATTGCACTGGCGAATAAAGAAACATTAGTCGTTGCCGGAGAATTGGTAATGAAAAAGGCGGCAGAAAAAGGTGCAGCTATTTTGCCGGTAGACAGTGAGCATTGTGCATTGTTCCAGTGTTTGCAGGGAGAAAAAAGGAAAACAGTAGAAAAGTTGATATTGACAGCTTCCGGGGGACCGTTCCGTGGGAAAAAGGTTGCTGAACTGAAGAATGTATCAATAAAAGATTGTTTAGCTCATCCTACCTGGTCAATGGGAAAGAAGATCACGGTCGATTCGGCAACATTGGTTAATAAAGGCTTGGAAGTTATTGAAGCACATTGGCTTTATGATATGCCATATGACAAAATTCAGGTCGCGGTTCATCCGCAAAGTATTGTGCATTCAATGGTTGCTTATCAGGACGGCGCAGTTATGGCTCAATTGGGTTCAACGGACATGAAATTGCCGATTCAATATGCACTTACTTATCCTGATCGGGTAAAATCTGAATGGAAACGGCTTGATTTTTGGAATATGCAGCCGCTAACTTTTGAAAAGCCGGATATGGATACATTTCGTGGCTTAAAGATTGCTTATGAAGCCGGAAAAGCCGGCGGAACGATGCCTTGTGTAATGAATGCGGCTAATGAAGTTGCTGTAGCTGCATTTTTAGCCGGGAAGATTGGCTTTTTGGATATTTATGATCTTATCGAAAAAGCACTTGAAAGACGGGAGAATAAGTCGAATCCGTCATTTGAGGTTCTTTGTGAGGAAGATGCCTGGATACGGGAATGGACGGAGAAATTGATAAAATAACTCAGGGGGAGTAAATGACATGATCCTGACAATTGCAGCCTCCGCCTTCGTTTTTGGTTTATTGGTGTTATTTCATGAGTTTGGGCACTTTATTACCGCAAAAATGACGGGGATGAGGGTTGATGAGTTTGCTATCGGATTTGGACCGAGAATAATTAGTTTTCAGCGTGGAGAAACATTGTATTCATTGCGGGCTATTCCGCTTGGCGGATTTAATGACATAGCCGGGATGGAGCCATCTGCAAATGCAGAGGCTGGTGGCCGCGGTTATTTGTCAAAGCCGGTTTGGGCAAGGATGATCGTGATCTCAGCCGGTGCTTTGATGAATTTTATTTTGCCGATATTTATATTTTGGGGTATTTTTGCTTTTGCCGGAATTTCATCACCGTCGCCGGAGCCAGTACTTGGCGAAGTTTTGCCGAATAAACCGGCTTATATTGCCGGGCTGAGAGATGGGGATCGGATAATCCGGATTGACGGTCAGGAAATCGATTCCTGGAAAACATTTGTAAAAGTTATTGCCGGTGCAGATGGAAAGATATTTGATGTTGAATATCAACGAGATGGGGAAATGAAAAAAACCCGTTTGATTCCGGAATATGATAAGCAGGCCAAGCGGTCGCTTATAGGGGTAATAAGTGCTTCGCAAACAGAGTACCCGGGCTTTATTGAGTCAGGTATATATGCAGTACAAAAAACCGGATTTATTATTTATAAAATGTTGGAAGGATTGCTCCAGTTAATTACCGGACGGGCACCATCGGCAGAAATAGCCGGACCTATCGGTGTGGCACAAATGGCTGGGGAAGTCGCACATTTAGGATTTTTACCGTTGTTAAATTTTGCGGCGCTGTTATCACTTAATTTGGGTGTAATAAATATGTTGCCGGTGCCGGCTCTTGACGGTGGACATTTTTTAGCTTTGGTCATTGAGTTTTTCCGTGGCAAACCGATGAGCGAGAAAATGATGCATAATCTGCAAATGTTTGGTATTACGATTTTGATTGCACTGATGCTGTTTGCTACGAAAAATGATATTGTCAGATTGTTTTTCGGTTGACAGGAGGAGTTGTAATGGAACGAAGAAATAATCGGCAGATTCATATCGGTCCGATTGCGATCGGTGGCGGGGCACCGATTTCTGTACAATCTATGACCAATACGAAGACTATTGATACAGCAGCGACTGTGGCACAAATAAAGGCGTTGACGGCTGAAGGCTGTGACATTGTAAGATTGGCTGTTCCGGATATGGAATCAGCTATGAATTTGGGGAATATTATCAAACAAGTATCAGTTCCATTGGTTGCGGATATCCACTTTGATTATCGTTTGGCATTGGAGGCTATAAATCAGGGAATAGCGGCTTTACGATTGAATCCCGGTAATATTGGCGGTGCCGATAATGTACGGGCGGTTGTGAAGGAAGCAAAGAAAAATAACATTCCGATTCGTATCGGAGTAAATGCCGGTTCGTTGGATAAAAAGCTTTTAGCAAAGTACGGTAAGGTAACGGCGGAGGCTTTGGTAGAATCAGCTTTGGAGCATATAAAGCTCTTGGAAGAGCAGGAGTTTTATGATATGAAGGTATCGCTGAAAGCACACGATGTACCTTTGACATTGGAAGCTTACCGGCTGATGGCAGATACTGTTGATTATCCATTGCATTTGGGAATTACAGAGGCAGGAACGCCGACAAGCGGAATGATAAAATCAGCTGTCGGAATTGGAGCTCTGTTGGCGGAAGGAATTGGCGATACGATAAGGATTTCTTTGACCGGTGATCCTTTGGTTGAGGTAAGAGTGGCCAATGAGATATTAAAATCATTAGGCTTGAAAGAATACGGTCCGACACTTATTTCGTGCCCGACTTGCGGGCGGACATCAATTGATCTGCCTAAGATTGCCGCTGAAGTTGAAAAACGATTGGCCGATATTAAAGTACCGATAAGCGTTGCTGTTATGGGATGTGTAGTAAATGGTCCGGGAGAAGCCCGGGAGGCTGATGTCGGAATTGCCGGTGGCAAGGGCGAAGGCCTTGTATTTCGTAAGGGTGAAATATTGAGGAAAGTTCCCGAACAGGAATTGGTAAATGAATTATTTAAAGAAATAGATGTTATCATCAATGGGGAGGAAAAATAATTGCGTACAACAGAACTTTATGCACCGACACTCAGACAGACTCCGGCAGAGGCAGAAGTAGTAAGTCATCAGCTGATGCTCAGAGCCGGAATGATAAGAAAGGCAGCGGGCGGAGTTTATACATATTTACCGCTTGCATGGCGGACACTTCGCAAAATCGAGCAGATTGTTCGTGAAGAAATGGATGCTATTGGCGGGCAGGAGATTGCTATGCCGATCATGCAGCCGTCAGAAATGTGGAAAGAAACCGGGCGCTGGGAAGTATACGGCGAGGAAATGTTCCGCTTGAATGATCGTCATGTGCGTGAATTTTGTCTTGGGCCGACGCATGAGGAAATGGTTACTACTTTGATCAGAGATGAGGTCCGGTCCTATAAACAATTGCCTTTACGGCTTTACCAGATTCAAAATAAATATCGTGATGAGATCCGGCCACGGTTTGGTTTGATGCGGGGCCGTGAATTTATCATGAAAGATATGTATTCTTTTGATAAAGATGAAGAAGGACTCAATAAGTCTTATCAGCTTGCCTATGATGCTTATAGCCGGGTGTTTACGCGTTGCGGGTTGGAATTTCGGCCGGTTGAAGCGGACAATGGTGCTATCGGTGGTGGTCATTCGCATGAATTTACAGTTTTGGCGGAGGCAGGCGAGTCAGAGATAGCTTATTGTACTGCTTGTGATTATGCGGCAAGCAATGAAAAAGCAGAATTAAAGGTAATAAAAGCCGAAGAGGAAGAATTGTTACCGTTGGAAAAGAAAGCTACTCCAAATGCAAAAACGATTGAGGCAGTAGCAGAGTTTCTCAATATTCCATTAACTAAAACTATAAAAGCAGTTGCTTTCCAGACAGAAAAAGATGAATTGGTATTGGCTTTTGTTCGTGGAGACCATGAAGTCAATGATGTTAAATTGCAAAATGCAGTTGATGCAATCGCTCTCCGTATGGCTGATGATGCTGCTATTACTGCAGCGGGCGGCGTTGCTGGATTTATGAGCCCGATTGGGATCAAGAAAGGAACTAAGATCGTGGTTGACAGTACGGTTATGGGAATGTATAACGCTGTCGCTGGAGCCAATGAGGCCGATGTTCATTATATAAATGTAAATCCGCAGAGAGATTTCGGTGAGGTATTGGTTACTGATATTCGGATGATCCAGGAAGGAGATCCGTGTCCTCATTGTGGAGCCCCGGTAAAAATGACTCGTGGTATCGAAGCCGGTCAGGTATTTACATTGGGAACGAAATACACTAAAGCACTTCATGCAACATATCTTGATGAAAACGGCAAAGAACAGCTTGTTATTATGGGATGTTATGGTATAGGTGTCAGCCGTACGATGGCAGCATCTATTGAGCAGAATAATGATAAGGATGGAATCATCTGGCCACGGGCGATAGCACCGTATGAAGTGATCGTTGTACCGGTAAATGCTAAAGAAGCGGAACAGCTGAATTTGGCAGAAACGGTTTATGAGGAGTTGAAAAAGGCCGGGGTTGATGCGATAATTGATGATCGCAAAGAACGCGCCGGAGTTAAGTTTAAAGATGCTGATCTGATAGGTTATCCGTTGCGGATTACTGTGGGACCAAAGACAATTGAAGAAAAGACAGTTGAGATAAAGGTGCGCAAAACAGGTGAAGTATTTACTGTCAACTATGATGATTGTCTGAAAAAAGCTGCGGAGCTTTTACAAAACCTGTAATAATAAATTAAGGCTGTCATAAATTAAATTTAGGTCGTTCAAATACCGACCGCCAAAAGTTAGAAATAAAATCTTATTTTGGCGGCCGGTATTTTTATTTTTAAATGTAGAAGTGTGCGGAAATATGTAGTATTATTAAAATAGTGCAGTTTGTGTGTAAGAAAGTGAATTCTATGGAAAAGATCAGAAAATATTTTGCTGTTGATCAACGAAATACTGATATTGTAACTGAGTGCATGGCCGGAGTTGTGGCCTTTGCGTCACTTTCGTATGTTTTTTTATTAGTTCCGGCAATTTTTTCATTTGCCGGGGTTAGCTTTAGTTCGGCGTATTTTGCTGTTTTAGTATCATTTGCGGTTGCCAATATTTATTCAGGGATAACAACCAATACGCCTGATCTTTTACGGCCAAGTATAGTTTGTGGTGCTTATTATGTTTATATAATTATTTTATCTTCAGGAGCATCAGCTTATGAAGGATTGGGAATTTTGCTCGTATCAGCAGCTTTGTTTGCTATACTGTCATTTACTGGTTGGCGTGGCCGAATATATCGGGCAGTTCCCGGAGTGTTGCGTGAGGGAACTGCAGCAGGTATAGGATTGCTGTTGGTATTTTTAGGTTTGAGGCTTGGCAATATCGTTGTACCATCACCGTTTGGTTTGGCAGCTTTGGGAAATATTGTCAATCCGATAATGTATGTTTCTTTGCTCGGTTTATTGATCACAGCAGTATTTGTTGTTAATAAACTAAAATATGCTGTTTTGCTGGGGATGCTGATTACTGGTATCATATCTTATGAATTGGATTATATAGCAGTATTTCCGGGTCTGTTTAAGATTCCGGTAGGATTGGAACAAACTTTTTGGGGGCTGAGTTTTACCAATATCGATATTCATTTTATTTATTGCCTGGCAATTTTGCTTACGGCATTATTGGAAAGCTCGGCGGTGGTTGCTTCTGAAAATGTTTGTCCGGAAGATTTGACAGAGGAAAATATCATAGTTGAAATAACGGAACAGAAAGAAAAGGATAAACATTTTTCTAAAGTAAATAGTTGCAAAGTTGATGCTTTGGGAACCGTATTTTCGGCATGTCTTGGTATGGTACCGATGGTTTGTGCGCCTGAGGCGAAGATATCCGATTTTTGTTGGGGAAAGACGGGCCTTGTTCCGCTTATGGCGGGATTTTTGGGGATTGTTATGCTGTTTTGTGAGCCGGTTATGCGGGAGATTGCGGAGATGCCGGCAGTGTTTGTTCCGGCTTTGATAATAGTCGGAAGCCGGTTGCTTTTGAGGTTGCGGATCGTTGCAATAAGAGAATTGCAGGATCAGGTGCCGTTGTGTTTGATGCTGGCAGTCATGGCTTTGACAGCAGATATTGCTGCAGGGATAGGCAGCGGTACGGTTATGTATGTTATGATACGTTTGTTTTCCAATCAGTATCGGGAAATAAGCCGGGAATTATATTTTTTGACTGCTGTATTTTGTGCATATTTTATTTATTGGGTAATTTGAGGAGGATTTTCTGATGAATGGCAAAAAGCTATCAACAATTTTGCTGACAATAGGAATTGTATTGGGCGGAATATCTGTTGAGGCAGCTGAAAAAAAAGAATCGGAACCGATGGAAAAGGTTACGCAAAAAGAACCGATGAGTTTTCAGGAACGGATACAAGCAATTTTGCATCCGGAAAACGTTGAACAAGCAGGGAAAAAGACTGATGCATCATTTGCACCGGAAGATATTTTTGGTGCAGCACAAGCAACAAAAGAACAATGCGTTCAGTTTTTGCTGGAGAATAATCCCGCTCCGAGTATTGCCTGCACACCGCAGGAATTAGTTGGTTTCTATTATGAAGAAGCCACTAAAGAGGGAATACGGCCGGATGTAGCTTTTATTCAGGCTGTTCATGAAACTGGTTTCTTTCGTTATGGAGGAACGGTAGTTCCTGAGCAGAATAATTATTGCGGACTGGGAACGACCAGCGCAACGGTTCAAGGCGGATATTTTGAAACGCCGCAGCTTGGTGTAAGAGCTCATATTCAACATCTTATGGCCTATGCTTCAGTAAAAAAGCCTGCGGAGCCGATTGTTGATCCACGCTATTCTTTAGTAAGAGATATGTACGGTGATGCTGTATTGACAAAATGGACTGATTTAAATGGCAGGTGGGCTGTGCCGGGAACTTATTACGGACAGACTATTTTAGAGATATTTGATCAATTGTTGAAAACTCAGATAACGGTGAAAAAATGATTGTTTTGTATTAACGTAGAACATAAGGCCGGCTGTGGCAAAATGTGATACAATAATTTACATGTATATTAAAAATATGAATAAGGATGAGGTTATTTTATGATTAGTGCAACAAATGTAATGCTGCAATTTGGGAAAAGAGTTTTATTCAAAGATGTCAATGTAAAGTTTACGCCGGGGAATTGTTATGGAGTTATCGGCGCAAATGGTGCCGGAAAGTCAACTTTTTTGAAATTATTATCCGGGGAACTGGAACCGAATAAAGGAACTATAGAGATTTCTCCCGGTGAGCGCTTGGCCGTATTGAAACAGGACCATTATGCCTATGATGAGTATGAGGTATTGCGTACGGTAATTATGGGACATCAACGGCTGGTAGAGATAATGGATGAAAAGGAAGCGTTGTATGCAAAACCGGATTTTTCTGATGAAGACGGTATGCGGGCTTCTGAATTGGAGTGTGAATTTGCCGAGCTGGAGGGCTGGAACGCGGAGACGGAAGCGGCCAAATTGTTGCAAGGGTTGGGAATCCCGGAGAGCCAGCATACAATGAAGATGGCTGATCTTACCGGTAATGAAAAGGTTCGGGTGCTTTTAGCTCAGGCTTTGTTTGGCAATCCGGATATTTTGCTTTTGGATGAGCCGACGAACCATTTGGATATTGAAGCTATTAACTGGCTGGAAGATTTTTTGATCGATTTTCCCAATACGGTTATAGTTGTTTCGCATGACCGTCATTTTTTGAACCAGGTATGTACTTATATTGCTGATGTTGATTATGGTGCTATTCAGCTTTATGCCGGTAACTATGATTTCTGGTTAAAGTCAAGCCAGTTGGCATTGCAGATGGCGAAGGACGCAAATAAGAAGAAGGAAGAAAAGATCA
>CALCTX010000287.1 GCA_937907035.1 uncultured Selenomonadales bacterium | reverse complement strand
TGTCGTTGAGCTTCTGTACCTTGCCAATTCCTGCATGGAATGCCAAATAGTTGGAGGCGGTGTCGTATTTGGAATCATAGGTGCTGGCATCACCCTGATAATCACCCTTTGACCGACCAAGTCTTACACTGCCTTCATAGTAGAAGCCGTCCTTCTGCTCGTTCTTTGCCATGAAGCCGATACCGGTAAAACTGTTGTCGCCGTTGCCGTGTGTATTGTCAGCGTTTTCCAGATAGCTGTCATAGTTTGCTTTGCCGTATTCAATAAACGGTGCCAAGGTCAGTTTGCTCTTTTCGCTGTTGATAATGCGGGAGAAACCGACATTGATGCCCCAGCCCTTGCTGTCAACATAAGAACCGGTTTCATAGTGCATATTAGCCGCACCGATTGCTGCATACGGCGTAAAACCGCCAGTGGAAGTTCCGTTGTTGCCGTCAGCCTCAGCCGCAGCCTGTGCACTCATAAAGCCCTTGCCGACTGCCATATCTGCTGCACTGTTGAGGAACGCCATACCGCCCGCTCTGGTCTCGGCGTAGGACTTTGATTCTTCGGCTAAGCCCTTTATATCTCCATTCGCTTTAAAAACAATGCTTTTGTCAGCTTTTATTACCGTACCGTCAATTTTCATCAAACCGGTTCCGGTAATATCAGCAGTTATTTTGCAATCTGCTGGCACAATAAAATTATCGTCGGTTAGTGCGGTCAACAGGCTGATTGTACTGTCTGCTGTGAGCTGTGAACCCGTTGCTGCTCCACCTTTTACTTTTATCGATGTAACCCCTGCCGTATCTGCGCTGGTTACTGTCAGCATCGTATCACTGCTTGTTGTACCGGCAGGAACGTAAAATTCGAGTGCTTGAAAGTCGCTGATACTTTTAACCGTATTTCCCGTACTATAGATTTCAAGTGTGTTGTCATAAGTGTTGTCATTAGTATTCCCAGCATCAGAATGACCACCATGAATTTCAGCATTACTCATATTGATGGGATTATTATATACAACACCGTTTATGTCCTTACCAATAATGACACTATTATTGGTGGCAGTACCCGCTGCTGCCGATGAACTCGCTCTTGCCGACCCGCCGTAAACTTCATTTATATTGTCAAAATTATTTTTCTTCCCATCGGGGTTAAATAAGTAAACTTTATTATTTGTTGCGTTACCACCATCATAGCCAAACCCTCCATAGATTGAGGTATCATAGGTATTTCCACTTAACATTAAATTATTTGACAACGCAATATTAACTATGTTATCACTTGCAGCAACCTTAGAATAACCGCCGTAAATATAATTATTTTCAGAAGCCGTTATCGATCCACCAGTGATATTTACGACATTACCGATTGCAGAACCATTGTTAGAATAACCGCCAAAAATATCATTGTTGACAGAAGCCGTTATCGATCCATCAGTGATATTTACGACATTACCGTTTGCAGAACCCTCGGCAGAATAGCCGCCATAAATACTATTATTACCTTTAGAAGCCGATATCGATTCACCGGAAATATTTACGGTATTGTTGTTTGCAGAACCTTTGGCAGAATAGCCGCCGTAAATATAATTATAGTCAGCGCTATTAAACGTCCCTTGTTCAAAACTCAGACAACAATTTGTTATATATGAAGAACCACTATCAAACCAACCAGCTAGCTTATTTATAGATAAACCTAATCTAGATAAATCAAAAACTGGTGTATAATCAGATGCCAGCCGAATAGTCAGTTTTCCATATTTGGCATATACAAAATCATTATAAGACTTTAATCCGTTCGGCAGACTGTCGGGGTCAATAGTTTCCGTAATCTCAGCAGCGGTTACAGGCGATACAACGCCGCCAACTAAAAACGGCACCAGTCCCAGCGTCAAAGCTAATTTTTTCTTGCGTGATCTTTTTTGAAAGCTCATTTTCTTTTCTTCCTTCATCGTACATTATTCGGGTATTTTCAATCTTTGATATATTCGATACTTATATGTGAAATTCCTCTGTTTTTATTTTATTGTAATATAGCTGACACGTCAATTATGACGTCAATTTGACAGCGATAATTACAAATTGTTAAACTATGAGTAAACAAATTAGGAGTTATACATTATGGCTGTTTATGGTATTATTGCCGAATACAATCCGTTTCATAACGGGCATCTTTACCAACTGAATAAAATTCGTGAATTTGACAATGACGCTAAAATAATTGTGGTTATGAGCGGTTCGTTTACTCAACGTGGCAGCCTGGCAATTTTGGACAAATGGCAACGGGCTGAATCAGCTGTCAAAAATGGCGTTGATCTCGTTATTGAGCTGCCGGCAGTTTTTGCTTTGCGCAGTGCTCAATTTTTTGCCGAAGGCGCTATCCGGTTGTTATCTGATCTGCAGATTGTCGATCAGCTCGTTTTTGGTATCGAGGCTGATAATTTGTCAGATTTGGAAGCTGTTGTTGATCTGCAGGCCAGTCCTGAATTTGACAGTCAGTTGCAGAGCAATTTATCGGCAGGTTTCCCCTACGCTGCTGCTGTCAGTCAGGCGTTATTGTCATTTGACAGTCAAACTTCTGCCGATATTATCAAAGAACCGAATAATATTTTGGCTATCGAATATTTGAAGGCGTTACGTCATTTTCATTCGTCAATAAAGCCATTTGCTGTCAAACGTGTCGGCGTACAGCATAATGATATAACTATCAACGGCTCTTTTGCCAGCGCTTCGGGTATACGGTCAGCGTTGTCTGCCGGAGATTTTTCAACGGTACAGTCGGTTGTTCCGGCTGATGTATTTGAAGTTTTGCAGCAAAGATCAAAAACAGCTGACATTCCGTCAATTGACAATCTCTATCGTTCGCTTCTGACATCAATTTATAATCTGACAGCAACTGAATTGCAAAGTATCTATGGTATCAATGAAGGTTTGGAAAATGCAGTGCTTGAGGCTACGAGAAATTGTCAGTCCATATCAGGCTTGACCGAAAAGATCAGCTGTCGTCGATATCCGTTGTCGCGGATCCGCCGCTTACTTGATTATATTTTACTCGGCTGGCATAAGGATGTAATCGATAATTTTACGAGGATCGGACCGCAGTATATCCGGGTATTGGCTTTTAATAAAACCGGACAGGATTTGTTGCATTCGATCAAACAAAATTCATCGCTGCCGATAATTACCAAAGTGTCAAATCATCTTAATTCTAAGCAGATATTCAGTCAGCCGCTTAATGATCTGCAAATGATGCTGGCTTTTGATGTCAAAGCAACTGATGTATATAATCTGGCGTTTTCAAGCATTAAAAATGCGGGGAATGATCTGCTCATCTCCCCGCGGGTTATTTAATATTTTGACAAAATGGATTATTTGTTTTATAATGAATGTAGAAAGAGACAGCTGATGTCGCTAGTCAGCTCCTCATAGTGTTGGAAAGCCGACCATTGGCGTGGTCGGCTTTCGGTCTGTTATAGTAGTAATGTATGAGTTATACAAAATCAACTATTGTTCATGATCGAAAAAATAGTTGCTATAAGCATCAGTAAAGATATTATCAAAGATAACATCTCATAAAGACTCATAAGCAACACCTCCTGGCGGAGGAACCGACACATCAACTGTCTACTACGTAATTATAGCACAAACGATCGACAAAATAAATACATAAGTTTTATTTTGTCAAATAGCGCCAGATACCGATGAGAAAACCGATTATCGTGGCAACTACCACGCCGGCAAAAGCTACCGGCAGGACAAAGAAAAAGACAAACATCAACAAAGCGATGATCAACAGATAGATCATCAGCTTACCGGTCAAAGAATTGGTCGTATAGACTTTGTATTGGAATCGGTTTTGATTTTGCTGAGAAAACGGATCTTGTGAGTTTTCTTCGTCAGCGTCAATTGTTGTTCCCTGATAATTGAGGCGTTCTTCCAATGTCATTTCCCGGAGATTATTCATTTCGGCCCTTTTTTCACAGGGAATGCAGTGCCCGTTTTCATCAAGTTCCCGGCCGCAGATACCGCATTTCATTGGTCTTCACCCCTATCACATTTCATCAAATAAGAAATTTACAAAGCCTTCAGTCGTTAAGTACCGAGGATCAAATTTTATACAATTTAATACTTCCGACATTTGTGATGCTGATTGGACAGCATCATTTTTTTTCATCTTTAAGTGACGGTATATTCCAGCTAAAATTCTATTATCTTCTATCCGGTTCAAAGTACTGAACAAATACAGACTTGCGGCAACTAACAGCTGATAATTATTTTTCTGGTCAAAGTCACGGTCAATTGATAAATAGTCATTAACCATTTGTTTAGCAAGTTTTGACGTCTCAGCAGAGAAAAATAGTTTTTCTGCTGCCGAATCAAGCTCGATCATTGTCTGTTCCGCGATCAAATTTTCCGGACAGTTTATAGGTTGCGGCAATTCGATATTTTCTTTCAGCAGCTTGACTTTAGTAAAAGTTGACAGCAAGTAGATAGTATGCCGTACTGCAGCTGCATGTTTAGCAAGGAAATCATCTATAGTGGCTTTTGGCGCCTGATATTTCCGATAAAGTTCGTAGAGATTTAAAATCTCGGATCTGATCCGTTTGCATAAAAGAGGACTGGCCGGTGAAGCCGTAATATAGTTGAGCAGCAGAACATCATTAAGCTGCATGTGACCGTAAAAAACGAGTTTGCTGTAATCACCGAGATCAGTTTCCGGATATGGCAATTCAAATTCTTCATCGGTAAGGAGATTTTGACAAAAAATCGTATCTTCCATTACACCTTTTATCGTAAAAACGGTAAATGCTGCATCCTGCATAGTCAAAAACAGCTGATGTTCATTAGTTGTCAGCTTTGATTTAAATAGTTTATAAAAATGTTTGATCGGTGTCAGGCCATCTGACGTCAGATGATAATCAAAGAAGAAATAATCCCAAAAGGTTGCAAAAAATGATTCGTTAAACTCCGGTTCAAAAGCCGGTCCTACAAAATGAATAACTGCCTTTTCCAAATCGCGGCGATAATGATTGGATTGAAAAAACACTCCCATTTTCGCCAGAGTAACATTCAACAGATCGTTGAGCAAGTCGTTGTCTTCCATTTCCCAAAGCTTATTGATACAGTTTGCCTGGGTGGCAGTTGTTTCTCTGTCCGGAACGGTAAATTGGGAATTAACATAATACCCTTCCCGTGATTCTTCAATAATCTCATTGAGAGAAATATCACTATCGATAATATCCTGATCGAAATAATAGGAAAAATCTTCCAAGATGTTATGAAAATCATTGATATCCGATTCCGTCAATTTAAAATCGGGATGATTGTCAGCGTATACAAAGCAGACTGTTTGAATATCAAAGGAATTGAGGTCAAGAAAAGACCTGGCACTTTTGCGGCAGAGATAGTCAAATAAGAGAGAAATAACGTTCCAGTATTGTTTTTGTGATTCGTCGCTCTCCCCTGCCCAAGCCCGTTCCCGGAAAAACCGCTCCATTTTGTTTAATTTATATACAGAACTTGCAGACGGACGCTTTTCATAAAAAAGCTTGATCTGCTGGTACACGTTAAACATTGATAATTGCTCCTCATATGTTTGTCAGTTTATTTTAACGCGTTATTTCTTAAAAATGCAAGGAATTTTCGACCGTAAAAATAAAAAGTGGGCTATCGTATGTCAATAAATAGCTGTCATTCCGGACTTGATCCAGAATCCCCAAGTGCAACGCTGTACTTCGGGATGCTGAATCAAGTTCAGCATGACGGGCTAAAATCTTTACATACGACAGCCCCTAAGAATTTGAATACAGATTATTTATCAGCCGATTTCATCCATAGCTTTTTTGATCTTGGCAGCCATACCGGTCATCTTTGCTGCCGGTACGGAACAAACAGCAATACGGATACCGAGCTTCAGAGCTACCGGGAAAATGAGATCATCATGGAGTTTGTCGCAGATTGCCTGTGCTTTGTCAGTCGGAATGGAAATAAAGAATCCGGCTTTGTACGGCAGAGCATTGAGTCCGCAAGCTTTAGCCTCATCCATGAAAATTGAGGCACGTTTTTTGATCATCTGATAATAGCCGTCACGTTCTGCCTCAAACTGTGCCAACATTGTTTTATCCTGCTGGATCTTGGTCAGTACGGCCATTGCGCCACGGTTGATGTTGGACCAGGTTGCACGGCTGGAGTATTTTGCAACATTCGTAAATTCGTCAATGATCTCTTTGCTGGAAGAAAGACCGATTATTGCGCCGGTACGCTGACCATACATCGTGTAGCCTTTTGACATACTGAACGCAAACATAATGAAGATATTTTCCGGAAGATTGCTGAACTGCTTCATGAATTTGCGGGTTTCGTTCTTTTCACCGGCGTAATCGATATAAGCGATATCAACCATTATGCTGATGCGCTTATCGCCTTTGGCAGTCTGCTGTTTGCAGATATCAAGCACTTGTGCCCAGTCTTCTTCGGAAAGAGAATAACCTGTCGGGTTGTGAGCCGGGGTATTTATAATGATAAGCAACGAAGACTGTTTTGCGAGCAATCCCTCAACTTTTGCCTTAAAATCAGCAATGTTGAAATTCTGTTGTTCATCAAACAGCTTGTAATTTGCCAAAGAACGGCCGTATTCTTTGCAGATAACAGCATATGGTCCCCAATACCAGTCTGCGGTCAAAACCTGATCGCCAATCTCGGAATAATTAGCGATTGCGTGATGGATAGCACCGGTACCACCGGCAGTTGCTACTGATGAGAAATAGCCATCCGGACGCTGATCAGCAACTGTCAGATCGATAACGGTTTTTAAATAATCAGGCAAACCGGCAATCGGTGCATAAGCGATAAGATCGCTCATCTGCATAGAACGGAATGTCTTTTCCATTGTCGGAATGCAAGCCAGTTTTTCATTTTCGTCCATAATAGCGCCAATAGTAGCATTGGTAACTTTGTCTGCACCATGTTCAGCAGCAGCCTTTTGAGCTGCGGAGCTGGCACCGAATATCGCATCGCTTAAAACTTTGTTTTGGCAGTGAACTGCCGCCATATTTTTAATCATAAAACTATATCCTCCTAATTAAGATATATTATTTATCCGGGAAAAATTCATCATGTACAGCATTGGCAGCTTCTTTGAGTTTGGAAGCTTTGATCAGGCAGGAAATACTGATCTCAGAAGTGCTGATGATATCAATGTTTACATTGGCTTTGGAAAGTGCACCAAACATACGGGCAGCAATACCAGGGTTGCCGAGCATGCTTGCACCGACAATCGACAGTTTAGCTGCATCTTCGTCAATAATGACATCAAGTGCATTGATCTTCTTTGCAACCACATCAAGAATTTTCTTGGCCTGCGGAACATCATCAATAGCAATCGTAAATACCATATCAGTGATGTTGGATTCAGTATTTCTGATGCTTTGAACGATCATATCTACATCTATGTTTTCATCAGCCAAACTGGAGAAAATCGAGTGTGCAACGCCCGGATTGTTCGGAACGCCGAGAACGGCAACTTTTGCAACCTTTTCATCGTGCGCTACGCCTCTGATAACAAAATCTTTTTCTATCATTGTATAATCCTCCCTAATCATTGTTCCTGGTGTAGAAGTAAATGTCGAACGAACATGGATCGGAATATTATAATGCTGTCCCATTTCTACGGAACGTGGCTGCATTACGCCGGCACCGAGACGTGCCATTTCGAGCATTTCCGGATAAGTTATCTCCTGCATTTTGCGGGCACCGGGGATTATCCGCGGGTCAGCCGAATATACACCGTCAACATCAGTGTAGATTTCACAGGCATCAGCCTTCAAAGCTCCGGCAAGAGCAACAGCTGAGGTGTCAGAACCTCCGCGTCCCAATGTAACCGGATCGCCAAATTCATCAGCCCCCTGGAATCCGGCAACAACAACGATCCGGCCTTTTGCCAGTTCCTGTTTTACGCGGTCCGGCTGAACATCGGTTATCTTTCCTTTGGTATGAACGGAATTAGTCTTCATGCCGGCCAGCGGACCGGTAAGAGAAATTGCGTCCTGCCCTAAGGTTTTAAATGCCATTGTCAAGAGAGCAATGGAAACCTGCTCACCGGTAGTCAGCAACATATCCATTTCCCGGGTATAATCATAAGGGGTCGGATGAATTTTCTTAGCCAGATCGATAAGGTCATCTGTAGTATCGCCCATTGCCGATACAACCATGACAATCTGATCGTCAGGCTTCTTTTCATCAAGAATTCTTTTTGCGACATTTAAGATTTTTTCTGTAGTTCCTACAGAGCTGCCGCCAAATTTCTTTACAATCAGCGCCATAACTTTCCTCCTGTTTGTATGCAAATCCCTTTTATTAACGATTTTCTCCGTCTTGAAAAGACATTTGTTACAAATTTGTTTGATTTATAATCAATTGTTTATCATTATACAAGCATTTCTCGTGTTTGTCTATAAAAACATAACAAAAAATATGTATACATTTCTAATTACAGTCAGATAATGATAAGAATTTTCATTTTTCTTGTAAAATTATGTAATACATATTAATAAATTTGGTCAGAAGTTTTACCTCTGACCAAACATTTAAACTATTCTTTTAATCTTATTGGCAAAATCATATAAACATACTCACTGTTTTCAACAGACTTTACTAAACATGGTGAAATATTTGTTCCAAATTCTACAAATACTTCCTCATAATCTACTGCTTTTAAACTATCTAGAAAATATTTTGGATTAAATCCTGCCTCTAAGTTCTTTCCTTCTGTTGATACATATAGTTCTTCTTTTGCATCTCCAGTTTGATTAGTACAAGAAATTGTTACTTTTCCGATATCAACTTGTACTTTTACAGGATATTTTTTTTCTTTTTCTATACTTGATGAAGAAATTAAACTTGATGAAGTAACTGAAAAATTATTAGAGAAAAAACTTTTATTAGATTCACAAATAAAAGATTTATCTAATGAATCAGATAGAATTAAAAATGAGATTTTAATTAATTTAAGTAAATTAAGTTTAGGATTTGATAAAGCCGAAAAAACAACAGCAATTGGTAGCAATTATAAATTAACTTATAATTCTCAGGTAAGAAAATCAATTAATTCTTTTGAACTTAAAAAAGATGGTCTTTATGATAAATATTGTAAAGAAAGTGTATCTAAAGTTATGAGAATAAGTGAGGTTTAAAAATGAAATTTCTATGGTGTGATACAGAAACTACCGGATTAGAAATTTATAATGCTGCTCCGTTTGAAATTGGTTTTATATTTGTTTCAACTCAGGAAGTAACTGGAAAACAAAAAAAAGATGAAACTGAAAAAGTTTATTATCTTAATCCTTTTGATATTCCAGGAATTGAATATAATGAAGAATCAGGAAAAATTCATGGTTATACAAAAGATAAAATAGAATCTTTTGAAAAATCATCAATAATAGTAAAAAAAATTACTGATTTTTTAGAGGATTGTACTAATTTTTATAAAAATGAAAAGTTATTTTTCTGTGGATATAACGCTAATTTTGACTGGAAGCATCTTGTAAGTTTATTTAATCATCATAATTTAGACTTTACAAAATATTTTTATCCTCAAATTTTAGATGTTTATGAACAGGTAAAAAAAGCAAGTTCAAAAAAAATATTGCCTTATTTACCTAACAGAAAACTTGTAACAATTGCAGATTATCTTCATATAAATTTAGAT
>CALCTX010000286.1 GCA_937907035.1 uncultured Selenomonadales bacterium | reverse complement strand
GAACATGTCGACAGGCTGAACTTTTTTCGTTTTATAACCCAACCCGTCAAGTATTTTCAGATCACGGGCCAATGTAGCCGGATTGCAGGAAACATAGACAATACGTTCCGGCTTCATTGCCGCAAAGGTTTTCAACACTTCTTCGGTACAGCCGGCCCGTGGCGGGTCGACTACAACTACATCAGGGCGGATGCCTTGTTTGTAGAGACGCGGCATAACTTCCGTCGCATCACCGACGATAAATTCTGCATTGCGGACATTGTTGTCGCGGGCATTTTTCTGAGCGTCAAGTATTGCCGGTTTGACGATTTCAATGCCATAAACCTTATAGGCTTTCTTAGCCAGGAACAAAGATATCGTACCTGTCCCGCAATACGCGTCAATAACGGTTTCTTCGCCCTTCAGGTTGGCAAATTCCAAGGCTTTGCGATAGAGGATATCAGCCTGTTCGGTATTGACTTGAAAGAACGACCGCGGCGAAATATGAAATGTCAGTGAGCCGATCGTATCCAGGATAGTTTGTTTACCCCAAAGGAGTTTGGTTTCCCGGCCCATAATGACATTATTGCGATAGGTTTGAATATTCTGCTGTACACTGACAAGTTTCGGCAATCGTTTCCGCAGCAGATTGACGATTTGTTTGGCATTGCTCAGTTCCTTAACTGCAGTAACCAAAACGATCATCGTATCGCCGTTTTTCCCGACCCTGCCGACAATATGCCGCAAAATACCGGTATGTTTATCTTCATTGTACGGCTGAATCCCCAACCGCTCGATAACTTCGCGTGCCGCTTTGACAACATCATTGTTAAGTTCTTTTTGGATCGCACAGTTGTCAGTGTCAATTATGTTATGCGTTCCCATGGAATAACAACCGATGGATATTTTACCTTTGGTCTTGCCGACCGGGAACTGCATTTTATTGCGATAATTCCATGGATTGACAGCACCAAGAACAGGCAGTACCGGTACATCCGGCATATCTCCGATCCGTGTAACAGCGTCAATAACCCGCTGCTGTTTTTCCCGCAGCTGTGCTTCGTATGACAGATGCTGAAGCTGACAGCCACCGCATTTGTCATAAATCGGGCATTTCGGTATTACCCGTTCCGGACTTTTGACGTCAATTTTGACAAGTTTACCGACTGCATAGGTCTTTTTGACGTCAATTATTCTGACGTCAATTTGCTCCCCCGGCAAAGCGTAGGGAACGAAAATCGTAAAGCCGTCAATTCTCCCGACACCTTCCCCGTTTACTCCCAAACGGTCAATATTCAGCTGATATATTTCTCCCTGTTTGACAGGTATTTCTGTTTTCACTTTATTCTCCTTACAGCTCATTTGTTTAATTTGACAAAATCAACCTTTTGCAATAATTCTTCCGGTTTTGACAGGATAACTTTTCCGCCATGTGATTCAAGTTCTTCTCTGGTTCTGAACCCCCACAACACACCAACCGGCAACATTCCTGCACTGACAGCGGTTTCCATGTCCATCCAGGTATCGCCCATAAAAGCGCATTCTGACGGCGAAACTCCCAGCTTTTCAGCAATCGCCAAAGCTGTATCCGGCGCCGGTTTGAGCATTACCCCCGGCATATCGCCAATGATCATAGCAAAGGTTCCCTCAGGAAAGAAACGATTGATAAGCTGCCGGGCGGCCTCAACGTGCTTATTGGTAAAGACCGCAATTTTGACACCTTGCTTTTTCAACTGGTTTATCATCGGTACTATTCCGTCATAAGGTGCGGTAGTGTCAAATTTATGCGCTTCGTATATCTCTTTATATCGTTCCAGCGCGTTGTCAATCTGTTTGACGTCAAAATCAGGAAGAATTCGCTCAACATATACTCTTGAGCCGTTGCCGACCAAATAACAAACCTCTTCCCGAGTATGTGGCTGACGGCCGTATTCCGCAAGCAGACGGTTGCCGCTGTCGGTAAGATCGCCGATAGAGTCGATAAGTGTTCCGTCAGCGTCAAAAATTATAGCTTTGTATTGCATAATGTGATCACCTTCGAAAAAAGAGGATGCACCCGGCATCCTCCTTTTATTAACCCAATTTTTGTGCTAAAAGCTGATTTACCATTCCCGGATTAGCCTTGCCCTTGGACTGTTTCATTACCTGTCCGACAAGCGCTCCGATCGCTTTCTTGTTGCCACCCTGATAGTCGGCTACCGCTTTCGGATTAGCAGCAATAACCGCATCAACGATCGCTTCGATTTCCTTGGTGTCAGTGATCTGTACCAAGCCTTTATCTTTGACGATCTTCTCCGGATCATCCGGCGAATTCCACATTTCTTCAAAGACCTTTTTGCCGATCTTGGAAGAAATTGTTCCCTTACTGATGAGGTTTATCATTTTGCCAAGACGCTCAGCGTCAACCGGAGATTCTTCAATCGTCTTGTTCTCCGCATTGAGATTCTTTGAAAGGTCGCCCATCATCCAGTTAGCAGCAAGCTTCGGATCAGCCCCGGTTGCGATAACTTTGTCAAAGTGATCGGCCATCTGGCGCGAACCGGTAATAATGCCGGCATCATAAGTTGAAAGGCCATAATCCTTTTCAAGTCTTTCCTGACGGGCATCAGGAAGTTCCGGCAAGCCTTTGCGATAAGCTTCGATCTCTTCATCAGTGGTAACGATCGGCACGAGGTCCGGCTCCGGCATATAGCGATAGTCCTGCGCCTCTTCTTTGGTAAAGAGTAATGCCACGATTCGGATCCCAGGTTCTGGTTTCCTGAACTATATGTCCGCCGTCTTCGAGGATTTCAGTCTGACGGTCAATTTCATAGGTCAACGCATCTTCAACAGCCTTGAAGGAGTTGATATTTTTCATTTCTGCCTTGGTTCCGAGCTTTTCGGTGCCTTCCGGACGAAGTGAGATATTGAGGTCAGCACGAAGATTGC
>CALCTX010000285.1 GCA_937907035.1 uncultured Selenomonadales bacterium | reverse complement strand
ATCCCGGTTGCCGCCAAATGTTCTGTAAAGATATTATTTATAAGTGTGCTCTTACCGGCCCCTGTTTTTCCGGCCACAACTATATTTAACCGGTTAAGACCTTTCATAACACTCTGTACCTGTCCGATAAGCTCAGAAATCGAGAATTCACCTGCCGAATTATCCGCCATGCTATTCTCCCCCTTTGTCACTTACAACTTCTTCAATACCTCAGGCAAAGCTTCCAGGAAGCCCTCTTCCACCGTTTCTATCCGCCCCTGGTCAGCAGCCGCCGCTAATTCCGGATCGATCGGCAGCCGGCCGATTATCGGCAACATAAACCGCGCTGCCGTCTCTGACAAATGACTCTTTCCGAAAACATCATGCTCTTTGCCGCAATCAGGGCAACGGAAATATGCCATATTCTCCACCAATCCAAGAATCGGAATTTCCATCAGTTTGGCCATATTTACTGCCTTCTCAACGATCATAGACACCAATTCCTGAGGCGAAGTTACAACAATGATCCCCTCAACCGGCAATGACTGGAAAACAGTCAGCGGAACATCACCCGTTCCCGGTGGCATATCAACAAAAAGATAATCTATTTCGTCCCAAATAATTTCCTGCCAAAACTGTTTTACCGTCCCGGCAATGACCGGTCCGCGCCATACTACCGGATCAGTCTCATTTTTTAACAGCAGATTTATTGACATAACATCAATACCGCCATCACTTTTAAGCGGATACGCGCCTGACTCCGTTCCTCGTACTTCACCGGAGATTCCGAACGCTTTAGGAATTGACGGCCCGGTAATATCCGCATCAAGAATACCAACCTTGTATCCCAACCGGCTCATCATCACTGCGGCCAATGAAGTGACCATTGACTTTCCGACACCGCCTTTGCCGCTCATAACCGCAATGACATGTTTTACACTGCTCAACTCATTTGGCTCAACTAAAAAACTCTTTTTATCTCTGCTGCTGCAATTTTCACTGCAATGGGAACAATCATGACTGCATTCACTCATTTTTCCTGCCTCCGTAATATATCTCTTTCTTCTAATTTATAAGTACCTGCCCAAAATGTCAAATCCCTATATATCATAAAATAATCCCGTCACCGTTTATTGCGATGACGGGATATTGAGATCAAACTATTCAGTTTGTCTGGCCATGATACTCAACATGACGGATTTCTTTTATCTTGTTTTTCTCATCAACCATAACAACTGTCGGAACATACTTTTCCGCCTCGGCATTATCCATCATAGCATATGCCATGATAATAACGATATCGCCCGGCTGCACACAACGTGCTGCTGCTCCGTTAAGGCAGATCACGCCCGAATCCTTCGGTCCCGGTATAACGTACGTTTCCAACCGTGCCCCGTTATTATTATCTACAACCTGCACCCGTTCATTCGGCAATATCCCGGCAGCCTTCATAAGTGCCTCATCAATCGTAATACTGCCCATATAATTAAGGTCAGCCTGGGTTACCGTTGCACAATGAATTTTGCATTTCAAAAGATTTAACAACATTATTTATCCCCCAATATCGTATTATCGATCAGCCGCGTCTTGCCGATCTTCACTGCGATTGCCAACAAAGCCGGTTCAGTGACCTTTTCTATCGGACAAAGTCCCGGGAACGAATACATATCAACATAATCTATCTTTGCCATCGGCTCAGCCTGGATCGTCTCGGTTACCAACTTCTTGAGAGCCTCAACATCCTTTTCTCCGCTGGCAAATGCTTCCTCGGCCTTTTTCAAACTGCGCGAAAGCACCAATGCTGCCTCTTTCTCCTCAGCCGACAAATACACATTGCGGGAACTTCTTGCCAAACCGCTCTCCTCACGGCAAATCGGCACCATAACAATTTCGACATTCTGATTAAGGTCTGTCGTAAAACGCTTAATTACAACAACCTGCTGTGCATCCTTCTGACCGAAAAACGCCTTATCGGCTTTTGCCAGATTTATCAACTTCGTAACAACGGTTGCGACACCGCGGAAATGCCCAGGACGCTGAGCCCCGCAAAGTTTATTGGTGATATCGCCGTCAACCGTAACATAAGTAGTATATCCCTCCGGATACATTTCCTTCGGCTCCGGATGGAATACAGCATCCACCGAAACACTCTCCAGTTTCTCGCAATCAGCCTCAAACTGACGCGGATATGCATCAAAATCCTCATTTGGCCCGAACTGAGTCGGATTGACAAATACTGAAGCAATGACTACATCACATGCCTTACGGGCTGCTCTCATAAGAGTTAAATGGCCCTCATGCAAAGCTCCCATCGTCGGGCAAAGACCGATAGTCTTACCCTCTTCCTTCGCAATTCTCGTATACTCCTGAATTTCCTTTACGGTACGCAAAATCTTCATTACTGCTTTCTCCTCTTCTTAATTTATGAAAAATAATTATCTTAAACTTCTTTACGTGCAAAATAATTGGCTAAAATCGAGCCTGAAACATTGTGCCATACACTGAATATCGCTCCCGGTATAGCTGCCGCCGGTGAAAAATACATAACCGAAAGAGCTGCTGCCATTCCGGAATTCTGCAACCCGACTTCAATGGATACCGTACGTGCTTTGCGGTCATCCATCCGCAACAGCTTCGCCAAATGATAACCAAGCAAAAGGCCGAATCCGTTATGCAAAATAACCACCAGCATAATAAGCGGCCCGTAAGAAAACAACTTGCTTGCACTCAGAGCGACAACACCGCCAACGATCAATGCAATAACCACGGAAGAAAAGAACGGCAGAAAATCAACAACTGCTGTTACAAAACTGCGGCAAAAATGATTGAGCAATAAGCCGAGCACAACCGGCAAAAGGACCATCTTGGCAATGGATATCATCATCGCTGTCAGTGAAATCTCCACCCATGCTCCGGCCAGATAATACGTGATCAAAGGTGTAACGATTGGTGCCAAAAGAGTTGTTGTCATCGTCATCGCTACCGACAAAGCAACATCGCCCTTTGCCAAATACGCCATAACATTTGAAGCCGTACCGCCGGGACAAGTCCCGACCAAAATAACACCGATTGCCAGCTCCGGCGGCAAATTAAAGACCTTTGCCAAAACATAAGCAACCAGCGGCATGATCGTAAACTGGGCTACAGCTCCGATCCCGATCTCCCAAGGCCGCTTAGCCAGCAATCTGACATCATCAAAGGTAAGCGGTCTGAATTGCCTGTAGAGCACGACATGTTCTTCCATAAGCTGAGCCCCTTGCGCGAGTTTACAAAAAATAGAATTCGTCCCGCCCGAACTGCCGCCGGCAAGGCTTCCCCGCGGCGCACGCTGAAATCCGCTTACTGCTGCTTCCTTCCGGACCTGACAGGGTTCACGGCTCAGTGTCGCACGGGACCCTGACCGGCAACAGACCGGACGGGACGACCAGATGAATTATAACATAAAAAAATAATATGCCTAATAATAGATGTAGTATTTATAGGACAACCTGATGATCAGGTGTAGCAAGCCCTGACGAACTCGGCTACGTACCTGGCTATCTGCTGCATAACGGCAGTGACGTTCTCCTCATAAGAGTTTTCCACATA
>CALCTX010000284.1 GCA_937907035.1 uncultured Selenomonadales bacterium | reverse complement strand
ATTTTGAAATTGTAAGTCATACAAAAACTTATAAAGACAGGTTTTTTCCTATAACGACAGACATAGAAGAATTTTTGAAAAAAATTATGGTGTAAATTTTCTAACAAGCATTGAAGATTGTAAAAAATTATATGAACCGTTAAACATTCTTACAGATAAAATAAGCTCCTTTATTTTTGATAAAGAATAAGGTATAATAAAAAAATAAGGTATAAAAAATGAATAGTATTCTTACATTGACATGTCTAGTTTTTATGGTTATTCCAGCTTCAGTTTTAAATATTATTGCATATCCTGTTTCGCATAAATGGAGCATGAAAATATCAAATTACATTGTTAAAGTTTTAGCACCAAGATTATTTGCAATTTTAAAGAAATATCAGAAATTTAATTTCTGGGGATATAAAGATTTAGAAAATGAACTTCCAGAAAATTTTATTGTAATTTCAAATCATCAGAGTTTACTTGATATTCCAACTTTTATGAACTTTTTTAGAAATAGAGAAATTCGTTTTGTTGCGAAAGATCAGCTTGCAAGACATATACCTTTAGTTTCAGAAATGTTAAGAACTCAGCAGCACTGTATGATTCCAAGAAAAGCAAGACCTATGGATGCTATGAATTATATTGCAAAATTTGGTAAACGTGCAGTTGAAAATAAACAGATTCCTATTTTATTCCCAGAAGGAACTAGAACAAAAGACGGTCAGGTTGGTAAATTTTATTCTGCCGGTTTTAGAATGCTCTCTGATAGTACAAAATTACCTGTAGTTGTATGTGCTTTGGACGGTGGATATAAACTGCGTGATATTAAAAAGATTTTTACAAATTTAACAAAAGGATGTTACAGAGTAAAAATATTAAAAATATATGATTCTCCTTCTACTAAAGAAGAGTGTAATAATCTTTTGGAAGAATCAAGAGAACTTATTCAGAAACAGCTTGATGAATGGAAAACAATTCCTTCAGATAAAAAATAATGTTAAATAAATAAGCCCGCATGGTTCATGATTCCATACGGGCTTTTTTTCATACCTAAAGATTATTTAAAATCCTTTGGTCTTCTTTCAACACGTTTACATTTCTGGCATTCTGCCTGATTTTTAATTCTGCCATTTTCAATCATTGTTTTCATTATGATTTCGCCACCGCAGTCAGGGCAAATGAATTTTTGTGTTGCAACAGTAGTACGAGAGTTTTTACTAGCTCCAGCCATTATGTGCCTCCAATCGAATATTCGTATCAAATATATTACTGAGATATGGGGTTAGTGTCAATAACTTTCTTATGACTTTTTAAGAAAATTTGAGCAGATAGTCAGGTCCTCGGATGTAGTGATTTTTATGTTGGAATATCCTAATGAGTATATAGATGACCTCATGGTCAGAATGGCGCACCATTCAACAGCTATTGAAGGCAATACCTTAACACAGGGAGAAACAAAAAGTATCCTTTTGGACGGATATCTGCCCCGGGCAATGAATATGCGGGAAATGCATGAAGTCCTAAATTATAAGTCATTTATGCCATTTTTATTAGAGGCTCTGAATGACAAAAAAGAAATAACAATCAATTTTATTCGGGATATACATGCTATTCTTTGTGCAGAAGCAATAGAAGCTGTACCGGGGAATTTTAAGGTTTCACAGAATATGGTTGTCGGGGCAGATTTTACTCCGGTTCCGCCATATTTGGTTATCCCTCGGTTAGAGGACTGGCGGCTTGATCTGGCGGCGATGCTCGAAGCTGCAGGAACAGATGAAGCAAAGTTGCTTGAAGCACTTTGTCTGTCGCATATCCGCTTTGAGCAGATACATCCATTCCCTGACGGTAATGGTCGGGTAGGTCGTGCTTTGCTGGTATATAGTGCGATGCAATGCGGTTTGCCGCCAATTGTTATTACGGTTCAGGATAAGCAGGAATATATCAATTATCTAAATACAGAAGATGTCGCTGTTTTTGCAGCTTTTTGTCAAAAGCTTATCGAATCTGAACGCCAGCGGGCAGAGTGTTTTAGTTCTCAGATTAAGCGTTAAACAGGATCGTTGTTTGCCTGAAGGAGGGGCCGTATGATAACCAACTTTGACTATTTGAAAAAAGAATCAAAATTTGCTTCATTTGCTTATGTTGCAATATCGGCAGAGAAGATCATTCTTATGGACCCTGAGGCAAGTATTATCAACAGCCGCAGAGCGATGGAGTTTGCTCTGAAATGGATGTATTCTGTAGATAAAGCACTGGAGATGCCTTATCAGGATAATCTTTTGAGTCTGATGAATGCAGAAGATTATCGGCAAATAGTTGGTCCTGATTTGTGGAAACGGATGGATTATATCCGTCGGTGTGGTAACAATGTAGCTCATAGTAATAAAAAGCTTGGTCGGGATGAGGCAATGCTTTGTCTGGAGAATCTTTTTATTTATTTGGATTACATTGCATATTGTTATACTGACCAATATGAAGAGCACACTTTTGACAAGAAGCTGATAAGTGACAGGATTGCCAAGGCAAAGGAATCAAAGTAGGCCGCTGAGCAGACAAAGGCTGAGCTTGCCAAAGAGCAGGAGAAGAATGCACAGCAGGAAATTGATCTGCAAAAATTGCTGGCTGAAAACGCATCATTGAAAGAGGAATTGTCTGCCCGCCGACAGGAACAGCAGCAGTCTTATGTTCCGAAGCCGCTTGATCTGTCTGAGTACAAAACAAGAAAGCTGTATATAGATTCTATGCTGATGGATGCAGGCTGGACAGAAGGGAAGGACTGGCTCAATGAGGTCGAGATTCCCGGAATGCCGAATAAATCTGAGGTCGGTTTTGCAGATTATGTTCTTTATGATGATATGCACCGCCCGCTTGCGGTAATTGAAGCCAAGCGGACTTGTGTTGATGTTTCCAAGGGCAGACAGCAGGCGAAGTTATATGCTGATTTGTTGGAACAGAAATATAAACGGAGACCGGTTATTTTCCTTACCAACGGATTTGAAACGCATATTATTGACGGGCAGTATCCGGAAAGAAAATGTTCGGTAATTTATTCAAAGAGAGATTTGGAAAAATGGTTTAATCTTTTAACTATGCGGACAAGTCTCAGGCATATTTGTGTAGATAAGAAGATTGCGGGACGCTATTATCAGGAAGCAGCAATAAAGGCGGTATGTCAGAGTTTTGATGAAAAGAACCGCCGAAAAGCGTTGCTGGTTATGGCGACCGGTTCCGGTAAGACGAGGACTGTTATTGCTTTGTGTGATTGTTTGCTGAAGGCCGGATGGGTGAAGAATATTCTTTTCCTTGCTGACAGGAATTCTTTGGTAACTCAGGCAAAACGCAGTTTTGTAAATATGCTTCCTAATTTGTCGTGTACGAATTTGGTCGAAGAGAAGGACAATTACAGCGCACATTGTGTATTTTCAACTTATCAGACGATGATCAATTGTATTGACAGTGTAAATGACAGCGAGGGAAAGCTTTTTACCTGCGGTCATTTTGATTTGCTGATTTGCGATGAGGCGCACAGGTCGATTTATAATAAATATCGTGATATTTTTAATTATTTTGATGCACCGTTAGTAGGTCTTACGGCAACGCCGAAGGATGAGATCGATAAGAATACTTATGAAGTATTTGAACTGGAAAACGGTGTGCCTACTTATGGCTATGATTTGGCACAGGCTGTAAAAGATGGATATCTGGTGGATTATGTTTCGGTGGAATCGAAGCTGAAATTTATTGAACAGGGAATTGTTTATGATGATTTGTCTGATGAGGATAAGGCTGAGTATGAGGCCACTTTTGAGGGTGAAAATGGAGAACTGCCTGAAGCTATAGGGTCATCGGCACTTAATACATGGATTTTTAATGAGGATACAATCCGTCAGGTGCTTGATATTCTTATGAAGAATGGTAATAAGATCGATTATGGTCAAAAGCTGGGAAAGACTATTATTTTTGCCAAGAATCATGATCATGCGGAAAAGATTCTCGAGGTATTTCATAAGGAATATGCTTATCTGCCCGATTTTGCAAAAGTGATAGATAATTATATGACCTACGCACAGAGTGCAATTGATGAGTTTTCTGATCCTGCGAAGATGCCGCAGATAGCTATTTCGGTGGATATGCTTGATACGGGAATTGATGTGCCGGAGGTACTGAATCTTGTATTTTTCAAGAAAGTTATGAGTAAAGCAAAATTTTGGCAGATGATCGGCCGCGGTACGCGACTTTGTCCGGGGCTGCTTGATGGAGCTGATAAGCAGAAGTTTTATATCTTTGATTTCTGTGGAAATTTTGAGTTTTTCAGAATGAATAAGGGGAAAGCTACTGCCAATATGATTGCTTTGCAGGGTGCTATTTTCAATCTGAAATTTGAAATGTCATATAAGCTTCAGGACATTGATTATCAGACAGATGAGCTTGTTGATTACAGGAATCAGCTCGTTAAGCAGATGTCTGAAAAGGTGCAGGAGCTGCCAAGGGATAATTTTGCCGTCAGACAGCATTTGAAATATGTGGATTTGTATTCTGCGGAAACTAATTATCAGGGTATTACTTATGAAGATACTCTGATGGTAAAAGAAGAACTGGCACCGCTGATCTTGCCGGATGAGGATGAGGTGAGTGCGTCACGGTTTGATGCCCTTATGTATGGTATAGAACTCGCTTTTCTTGCCGGTAAGAAATATTCAAAGGCAAGAAGTGATTTGTACAAAAAAGTAAAGGGTATAGCAGAGGTGGCAAATATTCCTGAGATTCAGGCACAGAGCGATTTTATACAAAAAATCTTAAGTACAGATTATATTGATAACGGCGGTATAAATGAGTTTGAGGAAATCAGAGAGCGATTGCGTAATTTGATGAAATATCTGCCTAAACAAAAGGTTCGTTATGATACAAATTTTGATGATGAGTTGCTGTCAACAGAATGGAAGGATTCAGAACTTGATACTGATGATTTGAAGAATTATAAGGCAAAGGCTGAATTCTATGTTCGTCGGAATCAGGATAACATTGCTATTGCAAAGCTTAGGACAAATCAGCCCCTTACAGATATAGATATAGAAAACCTGGAACAGATTCTTTGGAAGGAAGTTGGCTCTAA
>CALCTX010000283.1 GCA_937907035.1 uncultured Selenomonadales bacterium | reverse complement strand
TTACTTAAATTTTATAATGAATTTATTGAAAATGGATTTATTCAATTTAAAGGTGCTAAAAATATAACAAATTATTCTATGGTTGAAATGGCTCATAATTTTGCAGATTTATTAGAAGACATTCAAAAATAGTTAAAAATACTTATATGAAATGAAATATATTGAATATTAATATTGTGGGAAAAAGACAGTTATCTTACAGAGACTTTTATGATACAATTAATAAAATTACAAAATTTTTAAATATGGTGGTGGTAAAGGTGAAAAAAATAGTATTTCGGCTGATAGCTTTGGTATTAACAGTAATGTGTTTGTATGGCCAGGGAGGCGTACAGGCCAAGGCAAAAAAGTTGCCGGAGGTGGTAACAAAAAAAGTTTTGTTGTTGCCTTTAGACAGCCGCCCGGCTTGCCGGCAATTCGTTATTGATATGGCGAAAATTGCTAATGTTGAAATTGTTTCGCCTCCGGATGAAATATTGGATTATTATCATGAAGCAAGCCAGACAAAGGATTTGGAAGTATGGTTGACAGCGAATTTTCCAAAAGCTGATGCGGCGATAATTTCTGTTGATCAATTATTTCATGGTGGTCTGATCGCATCCCGGGATTATTTGAGAAGTGATGAAGAAGGCATGGAGGTTGCCGGCTTTTTAGTGAATTTACACAAAGCAAATCCGCAAATTCCGATCATGGCATTTTCAACATTGACGCGGATAACTCCGTCACCACAGGTGTGTGATTCCTCTTTGTGGCCGGCTGTTATAGAATATTCCCGTTTGACAGATGAGGTATCGCTTAGTCCCAGTAAGGAAAAGTCTGATCGTATAGAGGAATTGAAGAAGGAAATTCCGCCCCAGGTTTTAAAAAAATATCTGCAAGTAATGGATGATAATGAAGAAACACTGATGGCTACAGTAACTGGTGTTAAAGCCGGTGTATTTGACCGGGTTATAATCGGTCAGGATGACAGTCAGGAATATGGGATCCCAAATATGAAGCGGCGTAACGTTTGTAAATATATTGAAAAACTTGGTCTTACGAAAGACAAAGTTTTTGTTATGAACGGCGCTGATGAAATCGCCATGTCTTTTTTGGCTGCCTATGTAGCGCAGCAAAATGCATATAAGCCTAAGGTTTATGTAGAGTACAATGTGCCGCAGGCTTCGGATATGGTCATGCCGTATATGGCGGAGTCTGTCGGAAAAACAGTTGATGAACGGTTGAGCTTTTTCGGGACTCAAATAGTAAACTCGCCGGCAGAAGCGGACTATACTCTGTTTGTATCCTGTATTGATGACAATTTGAAGGGGACACGGCAAAAGAGCGCTGATCGTATAAAATCATTGATCGGGCAAGGAGCAAGACCGGTATTGGTGGATATCAGCCGGCATTTTGCCGATGATGAAATGGTAATGCCGTTCTTGTTGAAAAATGACACACCGGTTCAGCGGATGGATGCTTATGCCGGCTGGAATACGGTCAGCAATGCAGTCGGAACGGCAGTCAGTCAGGCGGTTGTCTATGAAGCCGCATTGAAAGGTGCAAAGACGAAAGATGAAGTTTTTGAGATATGCAAAAAGAATATTGCATTTTTAAACGAAGGCTTTCTGGAAGATTATTATTACTTGAAAGACATTATTTATCAGGTAAATTCAAAACTGCGTATATTAGGCAGGATCAATGAAAATGATTTTGCCAATAAGGAGCAATACGATCTTGCCAATAATATAATGGCGCAAAAAATGCATGAATGTGCGGCGAGTTATGCAAAGAGCAAATCATTTTCCATACCGGTGGAAATAGACACACCAGAAGGGAAATTACGTTTCCGGACAAAAGATATCAAGGTAAACGTATTTTATCCCTGGCCGAGGACCTTTGAGATCGATATCCGCTCGGAAATAGAATTTGAAGAATTGAAGTAAATTTTATTTGAGTATGGGAAAAATCAGTGATCAAGAAATAAATATATTAATAATAAATCGAGTAGGATTTGCCTACTCGATTTGTTTGTTAGGAGGAATGATAATGGAGACAAAATACCTTTGGCTGACAATGATTTTCTGGATGTAAATCTATTAAGCATTTTTTCAAATGCTACTGAGAAAACTCAACGTCC
>CALCTX010000282.1 GCA_937907035.1 uncultured Selenomonadales bacterium | reverse complement strand
GTTTGTTCATTCATTACTGTTCCTCCGTTTCAAGTACCTCAACCTTGATATTGTGATTTGTATAAACACAGATATCTGCTGCAATTGACATAGCTTCTTTTGCAATATCAACGGCTTCCATATCAGTATGTTTCACTAATGCTCTGGCTGCTGACAAAGCATAAAACCCACCGGAGCCGATCGCAGCAACTTCTCCATCAGGTTCAATAACTTCGCCATTGCCGGAAAGCATCAGGATCATATTCTCATCAGCTACCAATAACAGAGCCTCCAGTTTTCTGAGCACTCTGTCCGTACGCCAGTCCTTTGCCAATTCAACTGAGGCCCGCATAAGATTACCATGAAATTCTTCCAATTTTGCCTCAAACTTTTCAAACAAAGTAAACGCATCAGCGACTGAACCGGCAAACCCGGCCAAAATCTTACCATGATAAAGCCGTCTCACTTTACGGGCATTGGCTTTCATTATCGCCGACTGCCCAAAAGTTACCTGTCCGTCACCGGCAATCGCAGTTTTTCCATTGTGCCTGACTGCAACATTTGTTGTTGCATGAAACATATTCTCGCTCATTTTGCACCTTCTGTTTTATCTTCTTAAATCATCTATCATCTGATCAAGCATTGCCAACGCTTTTTCTGCGTGCAATTGCTTTTTGACTTTTTTCCCGCCTCGCACCTTGCCTAACGGCGGCATAAGCCCAAAATTAACATTCATCGGTTGGAAATTTTCCGCATCAGCTGTAGTAATATAATGTGCCAATGCACCATGTGCCGTCTCCGGTGGCAATATATGCGGTTTTTCACCATTAGCAACCCGCACAGCATTTATACCGGCAAGCAAACCGGAAGAAGCCGACTCGACATAGCCTTCTACCCCCGTCATCTGTCCGGCAAAAAACAAGTTTTCATTGCTTCGCAACTGATATGTAGGCAACAATGCCCGAGGCGAATTGATAAAGGTATTACGGTGCATAACCCCAAACCGGACAAACTCAGCCTCTTCAAGTCCCGGTATCATACCAAACACCCGGCGCTGTTCCGGCCATTTCAAATGAGTTTGAAATCCGACTATATTATATAACGTTGCCGCCGCATTATCCTGTCGCAACTGAACCACAGCATACGGCCTTTCGCCGGTAACCGGGTGTTCCAGTCCGACCGGTTTTAACGGTCCAAACAGTAAAGTATCTTTGCCGCGTGCTGCCATAACTTCAACCGGCATACAGCCCTCAAAAAATACTTCCTTTTCAAACTCTTTCACAGGTGCCTTTTCCGCAGTGACCAACTCCTGCCAAAACGCATTATATTCGGCTTCCGTCATCGGGCAGTTGATATAAGCGGCTTCGCCATTTCCATAGCGGGAAGCCCGATAAGCCTTATCCATATTGATCGAATCCAGCGTAACGATTGGTGCCGCCGCATCATAAAAATGAAAATACTCCTGCTCTGTCAATCGTTTGATATCTTCCGCCAACGCTCCGGCTGTCAACGGCCCGGTAGCCACCACTGTCACAGCATTGTCTTCATGCGGTACAGCGGATAACTCCTGATGGATCACCGTAACTCGCGGATGACCGGTCAATTTTTCAGTTATATATTGGCTGAACCCCTCCCGGTCAACAGCCAAGGCTCCGCCAGCCGGTACCTGTGTCGCATCTGCAGCTTCCATTATCAGCGAATCTAAGCGACGCATTTCTTCTTTCAAAACACCAACCGCATTCTCCAATCCGGCTGCCCGCAAAGAATTGCTGCAAACCAATTCTGCAAATCCGGCAGTTTTATGAGCCGGTGTGAATGCGACCGGGCGCATCTCATAAAGGACAACTTCAGCCCCACGCCGTGCAGCCTGCCAAGCCGCTTCGCTGCCCGCCAGGCCTGCCCCGACAATAATGATTTTCTTCACATCCGACCCTCCTCTGTACTGATGTAATATATGCTTCCACCCGGAAAGACTTACGCAACTTTCTGCTTACTTTTTGCTCTTTGCTGCTTTCGTGGTTTTACTTTTTGTCTTCGGTTTTGCTTTCGTCTTTGCAACAGTCTTGCTTTTAGCTGTTGCTTTTTTCGCTACGGCTTTTTTCTTTCCGGTCGTTTTTACTTTCGGTTCTTCAATCCCGGCCGCTTTTTTCCGCTGCCGTTCCAATTCTTTATTTATCGGATGATTGATCCGTGTTTCACAGTCTTCGTTATAACAATAAACGAGTCCCCGGCCACTCTTGAAATGATGCCGTAATTTCAAGGAACCGCATTTTTCACATGGTTCAGCCAATGGCGTATCCCAAGTAACATAATCACATTCCGGATAACTCTTACAGCCGTAGAATATCCGTCCCCGACGGGTCCTCCGCTCAACAATGCTCTCGCCGCATTTCGGACATTTTGCCCCGGTGTCCTTCAACAGCGGCTTAGTATTGCGGCAATCAGGGAAGCCCGGGCAAGCCAGGAATTTACCATACCGTCCCTGCTTTACAACCATCATTTTCCCGCATAATTCACATTGCACATCAGAAACTTCAACCGGAAGTTCCACGTGTCCGATAGCCTCATCAGCTTTTGCCAAAGTATCGGCAAACGGGCCATAAAACCCCTTCAGCAATGCCTTACAGGTTACTTTTCCCTCGGCAATACCATCCAACTCATTTTCCAAATCGGCTGTAAACTTGACATCAACGATATCCTTGAAATATTCTTCCAGCATATCAAGCACAATAAAGCCTAACTCTGTCGGATGAAAAGTCTTTTCCTGCCGCATCACATAACCACGGGCAATTACTGTTTCAATGATCGGCGCATAAGTACTTGGCCGGCCGATTCCTTTTTCCTCAAGAGTCTTTACTAACGAGGCTTCATTGTAACGAGACGGTGGTTCTGTAAAATGCTGATCCGGTTCCGTCTTTACAAGGTCCAGCTTGTCTTTTTCTGCCAGATCCGGCAAAATAACATCTTTTTCGCCCTTGCCTTCCGGCCCGGCATACACAGCAGTAAAGCCCGCAAACTTGAGCTGCGACCCATTAGCCCGGAATAAATACTTTTTCCCGGCTGCAATATCTACTTTAAGCGTATCATAAACTGCCGGCGTCATCTGGCTGGCAACAAAACGCTGCCAGATGAGCGTATACAAACGCTGCTGATCCCGGGAAAGATATTTTTCAGTCTCCTGCGGTGTCAATAAAACACTGGTTGGCCGAATAGCTTCATGCGCATCCTGCACTTTTTTATTAGATGTATAAACATTCGGTGTCTTCGGTGCATACATGCTGCCAAAAGTTTCCTTTACATACCCCAAAGTTTCACTTTGCGCCAAATCCGAAATACGGGTTGAATCAGTACGCATATACGTGATCAAACCGACCGGGCCTCTTTTGCCCAACTCAATACCTTCATACAATTGTTGAGCCAGCATCATCGTTTTACGCGATGTAAAGCCCAGCTTCCGGGCAGCATCCTGTTGCAAGCTGCTGGTATTAAACGGTGCGGCCGGTTTACGCTGCCGGTTGCCGCGAACTATTTTCGCTACCTGTAATTGCTGTTTTTCTATCTCAGCAACAATCTTTTTAGCCGTCTTCTCATCGCCGATAACCGGTTTTTTACCGTCTATAGCTGCCAATTCAGCCGCAAAAATATGTGACCGTCCTTTACGCAGATTAAGACCTATCGTCCAATATTCTTCCGACACAAATGCCTGGATCTCTTTCTCCCGATCACAAATAAGCTTAACTGTAACCGACTGTACCCGCCCTGCCGAAAGGCCTTTTCTGACCTTCCGCCAGAGAAGCGGACTGAGTTTATAGCCGACAATACGATCCAACATACGACGTGCCTGCTGCGCATCAACCCGGTCGATATTTATCGGCTGCGGTTCTTTTATCGCCGCCTGAATAGCCGGCTTTGTTATTTCATTAAACACTATCCGGCAATTATCCTGCGGTTCAATACCGAGCAGATACGCCAAGTGCCAAGCAATCGCTTCTCCCTCACGATCCGGGTCACTTGCCAGATAGACTTTAGCCGCATTTTTGGCTTCCTTCTTCAAATCCTTGATAAGATCGCCTTTACCACGGATATTGATATACTTTGGCTCAAAGTCGTTATCGACATCTATTCCAAACTGACTCTTCGGCAAATCCCGCAAATGCCCCATTGAAGCTCTGACTATATACTTATTGCCTAAGTATTTTTCGATTGTCTTAGCCTTTGCCGGTGACTCCACAACGACCAAAATCTTCTTTGATCTTGCAGTTGATCTTTTCTTTCCTGCTTGAACTTTTACGCTCACAGCTGACCCTCCTTAACAACCTTTAAATAGTTATGGTCACAATCTTCTTCTACAAGCCCCTTCAACTCCATTTGCAACAGCAAAAAAGCAACATTTGAAACATTGCTCCCGTTGAGGCGGCAAATTATATCATCAATAGAAACCGGCTGTTCTGCAGATAACAACCGATAAACTGCTGTTTCTTCATCAGTGAGTTTTAAATCAGCTGCAACATTTTCAGCTGTTGATCTCGTTACGGTAATATATTCATTCAGGACATCATCGGCTGATTGTACAAGCTTTGCGCCCTGCTGGATAAGTCGGTTTGTTCCCCGGCTTTGTTCCGAAAAAATACTTCCGGGAACTGCAAAAACATCCCGACCCTCAGAAAGTGCCATCTCTGCAGTGATCAAAGATCCGCTCCGTTCTGCAGCTTCAACGACTACTGTTCCGCGCGACAATCCGCTGATTATCCGGTTTCTGGCCGGGAAAAATGCCGCTATCGGTCTGGTTCCCGGCGCATACTCTGAAACTACCGCGCCATTTTCCGCTATCTCATCCAAAAGACGCCGGTTGCTCGCCGGATAAGCAATATCGACACCGCATCCTAATACAGCTATCGTCTTTCCTGTTGCCAAAGCTCCTTTGTGAGAAGCTGTATCTATCCCATACGCTGCTCCGCTGACAACAGTAATTCCTTGCGCCGCAATTTCCCGAGCCAGTGCTTCAGCAACATTTTTCCCATAAGGTGTCGCCTTACGGGAACCAACCATTGCCAACCGCAATTCATCCGGCTGCAATCTGCCCCGATAAAATAATACCAAAGGTGGGCGGGAAATTTCTTTCAAAATCTCCGGATAGATATTATCGGCTTGCGTACAGACCGAGATCTGTTTTTTCTTACATTCTTCGGCCAGCTTCTCCGGAAGTGACCTATTCTGCCCCCGAAAAGCAAGCAGATTCTCCCTCTGCTGTGTTGTCAGCTCCGGCACCGCCGCCAGTTCATCACCGGTTGCCTCCCACACTGACCGTGAAGATGACAAAAATTTAAGCAACGCCGAAACCGCCGCAATTCCCATTCCGGGCACCATTTGCAGCGCAGCAATATAAAAACCTTCCATATAATAGGAACCCCATCATTTTTATTTTACGTTATTCAATAATACAGAAACATCTATAAAAAAGCAACTATTTTCTTACTCATAAAATTAGTAAACAAAAACAGGACCGCCGTTCCGGCAGTCCCCCAATAAATCAATTCAATTGTGCAATAAAACTCAGCGATTTCAATGGTTTTTCGGTAATCTCTGCCAGATAACTCAACATTATCACTTCCGCCGCATTCAAGTCTGCCCCTTTTATTGAAAACGTCTCATCTTTTTCTAAATCGACCGTCTCGAGCAAATGGATCAGTTCTCTGGTTCTGGCTCTATATTCCATTGCTGCCCCGGAGGTACATTCTTCACAAAGGGCCCCGCCCTCTTTGACATCAAACCAGCCATCACCAACCAGCTTACTTCCGCAATGAACACAATTCTGTGATGATAGAGCCAAACCTTCGATCTGAAATAATTTATATGCTGCACTCAACGCCACCAGACGAGGATTTCGTTTTTCAAAAGCGACAAAAATTTTTCCTAACTCATCATAAAGTTCCGGCTGCGGTTCATGTTCCGGACATAATTCCAATGTCAGTTCCGCAACAAATGAAGCATACGCCATCGCTGTCAAATCCTCAGTCAATTTGCGATATCTCTTCCCGACACTGCACTGCCTGACAATATCCAGCCTGTCGCCTTCCGATAACGTAACCGATACCAGATTAAAAGGTTGTAACGGTCCCGCCAACAAGCTCCTGGCACGCCGCGCTCCATACGCAACGGCCCGCAGCTTTCCCTGCTCACGCGAAAAGAACCAGAGCAGCTTATCCGCTTCGCCCCAGTTCTTTACCCCCAATATTATCGCTTCCGTCGTGTACTGTGCCATGATCACTCAAATCCAAAATTCTTCAATAATCCATCCCGGTTACGCCAATCACGTTTAACCTTGACCCACAGATCCAAATACACCTTAGAGCCAAGCAAATTTTCTATATCAGATCGGGCTAATCCACCTATTTTTTTCAACATCGAACCTTTATTTCCTATGATAATACCTTTTTGAGAATCACGCTCAACATAAATCGTTGCCCGAATATACACATCGCCTTTTGCTCTTGTTGTCATCTCGTCAACATCAACAGCTACAGCATGAGGCACTTCATCACGAGTCAATTCCAATACTTTTTCCCGTACCAGTTCTGCTGCGATCAATCGTTCCGGCTGATCAGTCACCATATCTTCCGGATAATACTGTGGCCCGTCCGGTAAATACTTCTTGGCTTCGCCAAGCAAACTGTCAAGATTTATCTTCTCCCGTGCTGAGATTGGTACCACTCCGGCAAAATCATACCGTCCGGCATATCCGTCAATAATAGGAAGGACCTTTTCCCGCTCGATCAGATCGATCTTATTGACAACTAATACTACCGGCTTATCAGTTTTTTCCAGATGCT
>CALCTX010000281.1 GCA_937907035.1 uncultured Selenomonadales bacterium | reverse complement strand
GATGCAGATGGCAGACCATTGCCAAATTTTTTGGAAGGTGTACACATTGTAAAACCGGGTGAATTTTTGCCGATTGCGTCTAATCCGCGTAGTTTTGACGGTCGTTATACTGGAACAGTTCCCATAAGCAATATTAAAGCCAAAGTAGTTCCTGTTTTTACTGAATAAATCCAAAAGGAAGCAGAAGATATGATCCACGTATTTAATTTTACTGGGGAAACAGAATTTTATAACGAAGCTTGGCCAAAGATCAGCAGTCTGATCAATCAATATATAGCTGATCCGGAAGGACACTACATCCGCGCTGTGAAAGAAGCTGTATTTAACGGCTTTTGCTATTCGCTTGCCCCTTCCGGGCAAGAAGAAGTTACGGTGAAAATATATTTCTCAGCTGATGATGTAACTACTACAGTTATAGCTGATACAAGCTATTTTGAGCCTGAGACAATACGCCGGAATTATGTTGAAATTGGGCGCGATCCAAAGCTTAAAAATACCAGTTGGCCGGAATATATTAAGACATTGCCTGTTAACAAACGCAGTCGCGGTTTCTGGTCAATGTTGATGTCATGTGAATACATTTATCTTAATACATCTGGTAAAAAAATATCCCTTGTAGCTCGATATCCCTTTGATAAAAAGCAAATTGTCAGTGAAATTGGGATTATAACATCCCGCTTTTTGCTTGAGAAAAACGGGGTGATTTTCTGATGATACCTTCCGTTGTGTTCATCATGCGTGATCCAGAGCCGTTACAACAAGCGATGACGGCAAAATTTGAAAAGTGGGTACAGGTTTTTACTGCCACAACAGGGATTGATGGTTTATTGATAGCTCAAACCGTCAACCCGTTCTTAGTGGTTATTGATAATGATCTGCCTGATTTTTCCGGTAGTTCATTAGCATCAATTATCAAAGATTTCAGTAATAATGGTGACAATATCGTATATCTTATAAACGCAAGCCATATCATCCAAAATACAAAAGCTGATTGTTTTTTGTCAACAGATTTTGTTTTTGAGGATTTATGCGAAGACATTATAGAAAAATTGGAATTTAAATTACTTCTTCATATAAGGGAAATGGATTTTCGCGCGGCAATTAATCTTCAGAACGGAATGCTGCCGAAACCGATCAAGTCACAACATTACTCGGTTAATTATATTTTTTCGCCGTATAATCAATTGTCCGGTGACGGATTATATTTTTGGGAATCGGAAGATAATCAAGTTCTTGGTTTTATGTTTGATTGCGTAGGCCATGAACTTTCATCGTATGCGCAAGTCTCAGCAATGTTTAATTATTTGAGAAAAGCAATGATCTCTTATAAAAAAGGGACATTTACGACTTTGTCTGAAGTTATGACAGAAATAAATACTGATATACTGGCAGTTTCGTTTGATAATTTCAATTGCAATTTATGCCGGATGACGCCGGCAATAGTCTTTTTTATTGATTTCAAAAAGGGAATGATGAAATATTGTCCTGCTGGTTTCCCAGCAATGCTTATAAAAGCCAGAGATAATAATAAATTCCAGAAGGTTTCTTTACGAAGTTATCCGCTTGGGTACAAGCTTTCGGCAAATTTCGAAGAATATACCGTGTCTGTTAAAAACATGTCGCAGATTGTTTTTACAACGGACGGTTATTTAGAACTTTTACAGTCTTTTGGTAAGAAAAAAGAGCTTAAAAAAGCAAAACATGATGATGTGTCTGCAATTTATGTCAACATAAAATAATAAAGTGATGTTCATTATGAACATCACGAGGGAGGTATAGTAATGAGATTTTTTACATTCAGTAATGGCGTTGCTAAATTGGCGATCACAGGCCCTTTTGAACGGCGTTATATTAAACCGGCCAAAGATGAATTTAATACCTTGCTGCAGCAAGGTTGTACGAAATTAGTGGTGGATTTTATTCAAACTACGGATATAAGCTCGTCGATTGTTAAGTTTTTGGAAGAAATGCGTGATACGATCAAGCCGGAAAATTTTTCTTGTGTAAATACATCAGTAAATGAAGGCGTTTATAACGAAATTTACACATATAATCTCTTTGAAGACTGGAATTGTTCGTAAAAACAGGTAATCCACTGCAATTCCTACTGTTGTAGATGATATGGGGGACTTTTATGTTAAGTATTTATATTCAGCCACAGTCATTGCAAATAGTATCTGCGGAATTTCATAAAAAAAAGCTGATCATCAGTCAGGCTGAAAAAATAAAATTTCCCAGCCGTCTGGAGAATGGTCTTTCTCAAGATCAGGTAGCAGAACGCTTTCAAGATATTTTTTATTATCTAAAAGATTATATTGATGAAGCGATCCATATAGTTCTGCCAGATTATCTTTTTACATTGGTAGATTGTTTTAAATTTAACAACGATGATGAAATTCCCAGCCTTATAAGTAAAGCAGTCGGTAAAAAGGCAGATCAATTGTATTGGTCAAAACCGTTATTTATACAACCGGCTCCGCAGGAAAAGATCGTATCGGTGTATACGATCGAAAAAACATTTATTGACGGGATTATTGATGCAGCAGAAAGTGAAAGCATAAAGATCCTTTCCGTTGAACCGGCAAGTATTTGTTTTCTTCGTTGTGTAGATACGTTAAATAAAGAGATATTTATTTTTGAGGGCTACCAAGAACAGGCGACATTTCTTGGTTATTCTGACATTGCGGGTATATTCAAAATGGAAGTACCGGAAATTGCCCTGGCGAAACTCTCAGATACCACTGACGAAAAGTTCAATGCCGATATTCAAA
>CALCTX010000280.1 GCA_937907035.1 uncultured Selenomonadales bacterium | reverse complement strand
ATCGTCAATCTTTTGGATCAAAAAAACAAAACTACCGCTATGGTTGATTCTTTAGCTAATGAAAAAAAGATCACCTTTACCAAGCAGTACATAAATATCGATACGGACAGTTTCCTGTGGCTTGATACCACACGTATTGACCAGGTATTGCTCAATGTCTTGTCTAATGCGATAAAATATACTCCTGCCGGCGGCACTGTAAACTACACTTTGGAACAGTTTCCCGGCGATGATGCCGAGCATGTTAAACTGCGCTTTACAGTAAAAGATAACGGCATCGGTATGAGTCAGGAATTCGTCGATAAGATCTTTGAGAACTTCTCACGGGAACGCAGTTCTACCGTAAGCGGTATTCAAGGTACCGGACTTGGTATGGCTATCGTAAAACGTATTGTCGATCTGCTCGGCGGAACGATAACTGTAAACAGCAAACTCGGTGCCGGTACGACAATATGTATAGAGCTTCACCCACGAATCGCAACAGCAGAAGCGGCATCAGCAGAGCCGGAGCATGTTCAGAAGGCAGTCACCCTCAGCGGTCTCAAAGTATTGTTGGTTGAAGATAACGATCTCAACCGGGAAATTGCCTGTGAAATGCTCAAGGAATTTGAAATGGAAATTGACGAAGCTGAAGACGGCACTGTAGCCGTTGACAAATTGTCAAAAGCCGAACCGGGACAATATGATATCGTCCTGATGGATATCCAGATGCCGATCATGGACGGTTACCGGGCAACTCAGGAAATCCGCCGGCTCCCGAATAAAGCTGTCGCCAATATCCCGATCATTGCCATGACAGCCAATGCTTTTGCCGAAGATAAAAAACGGGCTATTGAGTCCGGCATGAACGATCACATAGCCAAGCCTGTCGATGTTGCCAAGCTGATCGAGGCAATGGCAAAACATGTAAAAACTGATACTTAAATCTTTTAAGGATTGTAAACATTATCTTCGGTCGCAATGACGACAGAAGCAGTCCTGATTCCTAATTCGCAAGCCTCCGGTAAAGACTTTCCTTGTGTCAGGCCAACCGAAGCCCCGGCAAAGAAAGCATCGCCGGCACCGGTTGTATCAACTGACTTTACTTTATAAGCGGGAAGAAAACCTTTGTTATTATGCCATTTATAATATACTCCTCCCTCACC
>CALCTX010000279.1 GCA_937907035.1 uncultured Selenomonadales bacterium | reverse complement strand
CCTGAGCCGCTTTTGTTATCGTCCTGATCGGCTCCAATGTCCGCCGTGTCACCCAATAAACCGCCAGCAACGAAAGCAGGATCAAAAAACCATTGATAAATGCCAGCGCATAAGCCAGATGCTGTAAAAACTGCGTCTCTGCCGTGATCACCCGGAAAAACCTCAGCTGAAACTTTTTCCCGTCCTGCTCCAACGTTGATTCCACACAACCGATCGTAAAATTATCAATAGAAACCAGCTTCATCGTGCTATCCGGGAAAAAACTACTGAAAAACCAAGAGAGCAGTGCCGGCGGTTCTGACATACTAGCCCGCCACTGATCAGTCGATGAACCTAAACTGCCATAGATCATCTGCCCGGTCCCCATATCCTGGACCTGCAGAACTACGCCCGGCACCAAGCCTTTATCACGATGCACCCCGATAAGGAAATTCGGCAATGCTTCCCCTTCCTTGCCAAACACCGTAAGCTGAGTACCACGTTCTTCTGCTCTTTTCAGTACCCGTTCCACACTGATATGCAGTTCCCGCTCCGACTGATGAAAATACGTATAACAAACTCCGGCTACCGTCATAAAACTCGTCAAAAAAAGGAGGCACACCAAAATAACCGCGTGCCCCAGCATTATCTTTGTCGAGATCTGAAGATTCTTAGTCTCGAATAACATAGCCGACTCCTCTCATGGTATGAATGTACTTCTCGCCAAACCGGTCATCGATCTTTGACCGCAGATAACGGACATACACATCCACCACATTCGTATCGCCAATATAATCATACCCCCAGACCTTCTGCAAGATCTGATCGCGGGTCAGAACAGTCCGCTTATTGCGCAGCAAATACTCCAGGAGCTGATACTCCTTCTTCGTCAGCTCGATCCGCTCGCCCTTGACCTCAACCTCGTACCGGCTCGGATACATCTTGAGTTCCCGGACTGACAGCACCTCACTTTCCGGTTCCTCGTCCACCTTCGGCGCATGCTTCCGCAATGTCGCCCGGATACGTGCCAAAAGCTCCTGGATCGCAAACGGTTTCGTCATATAATCATCAGCCCCGATATCAAGGCCATTGACCTTATCCTCAATCTCATCCTTCGCCGTCAGCATGATGATTGGTACTGCCGACAACTCCCGCACCTTACGGCA
>CALCTX010000278.1 GCA_937907035.1 uncultured Selenomonadales bacterium | reverse complement strand
AGCCCGGAATGACGGTAAATATTATTTGCCAATGTATACATTGACAGAAACTTGACATGTCAATTTCAGAGTGCTATATTAAATACAACATATAAATATTGCCTTTAAATTGGTCCTGTGAGGCTGAGAAGGGTAGCTTGCCGAATATCGGTGTTTTTGATTGAAGCTGGATAGCTTTCTTATGCTTTGCGCGTGAGAAAGCTATTTTTATTTTTCTGGCAGGTTCTGAAAAGGCGAAAAAATTATAAGGAGTGATTTGTTTGGGAAAAAATACTGTGTCACTCAGAGGAAAGCATGTTCTTGATCTGGACAACTTTTCCCCCGAGGAAATCAATCTGGTGCTGGAAACCGCCAAAGAGATGAAGAATATCATTCATCGCGATATCAAAAAGGTTCCGGCGTTGCGAGGCAAATCGATTGTAACGCTTTTTTATGAGCCGAGTACCCGTACCCGGACTTCGTTTGAGACCGCCGGCAAATATCTCGGTGCTGATGTTGTAAATATTACCGCCGGTACGAGCAGTATCGTAAAGGGCGAGAGCTTGCGGGATACGCTTTATACAGTTGAAGCAATGGGCTTTGATGCGATAATCATGCGTCATAAAGCTGAAGGTGCTGCGGAATATGCTACGACAGTGACGGATCATCCGGTCATCATCAATGCCGGTGACGGCGCTCATGCGCATCCGTCACAGGGACTTCTGAATCTCTTTACTTTACAGCAGCACAAGGGCAAGCTCAAAGGTTTGAAGGTTGCGATTTTGGGCGATATTCTCCACAGCCGGGTAGCCCGGTCGGATATCTGGGGGATGCGCAAAATGGGGGTTGAGCTTCATCTTGCAGGTCCAAAGACTTTGATGCCGCGTTTCTTAGCAGAGGAGCCGGGAATTGTGATCCACGATCGTATTGAAGAGGCTATCGAAAATGCTGATGCGATCGAGGTCCTCCGTATTCAGCTTGAGCGTCAGAAGTCAGGCCTTTTCCCGTCACCGCGTGAATATGCGAGAATCTTCGGCTTGAATAATGACCGCTTGGCATTGGCCAAGAAGGATGTTCTGATCCTTCATCCGGGACCGATGAACAAGGGCCTTGAGATTTCTCCGTATGTAGCGTATGGCGATAATTCAGCAATTCAGGAGCAGGTACAGAACGGTGTAGCGATCAGAATGGCACTGCTCACTTTGGTTCTGACGGGAGGTAAGCAGGCATGAAGTATTTGATCAAAGGCGGTCGGGTTATCGATCCGGCCAATAATATAGATGAAAAGCTTGATGTGTTGGTTGAAGACGGGATTATCGCTTCCGTCGGCAAAAGCGTCAAAGTGGCTGGGGCTGAGGTAATAAACGCGGCCGGCAAGGTTGTAACTCCGGGACTTATCGATATGCATGTTCATTTGCGTGAGCCGGGGCAGGAGGCCAAGGAAGATTTTGTTACCGGTACCAAGGCGGCAGCAGCCGGCGGTTTTACCCGCATTGCAACAATGCCGAATACGAAGCCGGTTGTTGATACAGCGGCTGCAGTAAGAAGCTTGCAGAAGCGGGCTGAAGATGTGGCAGTTGTCCATGTCGAGATCATCGGCGCACTTACGAAAGGGCAGAACGGAGCGGAGCTGGCTGAGGTCGGCGATATGACCTATGAGGGAGCGGTTGCTTTTTCCGATGACGGACATTATGTAGAAAAAGCAAAGGTTTTGCTCAATGGGTTTGACTACTTGCGGACTTTTGACAAGATAATCATCAATCATGACGAAGAAAAGAGTCTGGTCGAAGACGGTGTGATGAATGAGGGCCATCGCAGTGCGATGCTGGGAATGAAAGGCCGTCCGACTGTTGCCGAGGATATAGCGGTTGCCCGCGATATCATGTTGGCAGAATATGCCGATGCCAAGGTGCATGTGGCGCATATCAGTTCCGCACGGGCAGTTGATATAGTCCGTCAGGCGAAGAAACGTGGTGTCAAGGTAACGGCAGAAGCAACGCCACAGCATTTGACACTTACCGATGAATGTGTCAATCTGATCGACACGTCAACGAAGATCAATCCGCCGCTCAGATCGGCTAAAGATGTGGAAGCGGTATTGGAAGGCGTCAAAGACGGTACGATCGATATGATCGTTACGGACCATTCGCCGCACGCGGAAGAGGAAAAGGATGTTGAGTATATTTACGCTCCGAGCGGGTTCCCCGGTCTTGAGACTTCGCTGGGCGTTTTGCTGACAGAGCTTTATCATACCGGGAAGCTTGATCTGCCACTGATAATTTCTAAAATGACTGCCGAACCGGCGAAGGTTTTTGGGCTGGATGCAGGAACACTTTCCAAGGGGGCGAAGGCTGATATAACGTTGATCGATCCGGATCTGGAATGGACAGTTGACGCTAAGGAATTTTACACCAAGGGGACACATTCCCCGTATGTCGGCAAGAAGATGAAGGGCAAAGCGGTAATGACTATGGTAGACGGAGTTATCGTTATGCAGGACGGAAAGGTAACGGATTAAATTAGGAGGTGCCATTTTGAAAGGTAAATTGATTTTAGAAGACGGCAGTGTGTTTTTCGGAGAACTGCTGAACAATATAAAAGCCAGCGGCGAGGTTGTATTTAATACCGGTGTTGTTGGTTATCAGGAACTTTTGACAGATCCTTCCTATTGTCGTCAGATCGTGACGATGACTTATCCGCTGATCGGCAATGTCGGCGTAGCGGAGGAGTTCATGCAGTCCCGCAAAGCGTTTGTCAATGGCTTGGTTATCGGAGAGCTTTGCGATGAGGGAAGCAATTATCATATGGAAAATTCGCTGGAGTCGTTCCTTTTAAAACAGGGGATTCCTTGTCTGTATAATGTTGATACACGTGCGATCACCCGCAAGATCCGTTCTGCCGGTTCGATGAAGGGCGTTATCGTGGCTGAGGATTCGACCAAGGCTGAAGCCGATGAGCTTTTCAATATCCCGTTGCGCCACGATATGGTCGAAGAGGTAACTATCCCGGAAGCTTACGTTATCGAAAACGATGGCCCGAATGTGGTAGTTCTTGATCTGGGAATAAAGAAGAAACTCATTACGCCGCTTTCTGATTTAGGTTGCAAGCTGACTGTTGTTCCGGCAACAGCTTCTTACGATGAGATCATGGGCTATAAGCCGGCCGGCGTTGTTATTTCCAATGGTCCAGGCAGTGCCGAAGATATTGCACCGATCGTTGAGATGGTTAAAAAGCTGGCAGATGCGAAAATGCCGATGTTTGGCTTTGACCTTGGCCATTTGGTATTGGCGGCAGCCTTTGGTGCCAGGAGCTGCAAGATGAAGTTCGGTCATCACGGAGCTAATCAGCCGGTTAAGATCCTGGAAACCGGTAAAGTTAATATTACAGCGCAGGGACACAATTTTGCGCTTGACGCAAAGTCATTTGATGGCTTGCCGCTGAAGATTACACATGTCTCCCTCAATGATGATACGGTAGAAGGTATGGAGCATAAGGAACTGCCGATATTCTCCGTTCAGTATCATCCGGAAGCTGATTTGTATAAGCGGTTTGTTGCTATGCTTAAGAAGGGGGAGTAAATTGTGCCGAAGAAGCAGTATTTGAAAAAAGTAATGGTAATTGGTTCCGGCCCGATAATCATCGGTCAGGCCGCAGAATTTGACTACGCGGGCACGCAGGCCTGCCGCATCCTCAAAAAAGAAGGCGTGGAGGTCGTGCTCGTCAACTCCAATCCCGCCACCATCATGACGGATCACGCCATGGCGGACGAAATTTATCTGGAGCCGCTTACGCTCAAGACCGTCGAACGCATCATAGAAAAGGAAAAGCCGGACAGCATGCTGGCGGGACTGGGCGGACAGACCGGTCTGACCATCGCCATGCAGCTCACGCGCAGCGGCGTGCTGGAAAAATAC
>CALCTX010000277.1 GCA_937907035.1 uncultured Selenomonadales bacterium | reverse complement strand
ATTGTAACCCGGAGACGGTATCAACCGATTACGATACTTCCGATAAACTCTATTTTGAACCGCTCACAACGGAAGATGTTTTGAACATCATCGACAAAGAACAGCCGGAAGGCGTTATCGTTCAGTTTGGCGGTCAGACGGCGATCAATCTTTCCGAGTCGCTCAGCAAAGCGGGGGTTAAGGTATTCGGTACATCGGTTGATGATATTGACCGGGCTGAAGACCGCGAGCGCTTTGATGAGGTTTTGACACAGACACAGATTCCGCGTCCGAAAGGAACCAGCGTTACCAATCTTGAGGAAGCTGTCAAAGGTGCCGAAGAGATCGGTTATCCGTGTATGGTTCGTCCGTCGTATGTACTCGGCGGCCGGGCAATGGAAATCGTATATAACGAAGAAGAGCTTCGCGACTACATGAGCCGTGCGGTAAAGGTAACGCCGGATCATCCGGTATTGGTTGACCGTTATATGGAAGGTACTGAGGTTGAAGTTGACGCTATCGCTGACGGAACCGATGTTGTCATTCCGGGTATCATGGAGCACGTTGAGCGTGCCGGTGTCCATTCCGGAGACAGTATTGCGGTATATCCGCCACAGACATTGTCGTCAAAGGTTATCTATACGATCATCGATTATACAAAACGTCTGGCGATCAACCTTCATGTCAAAGGTTTGATGAATATCCAGTATGTTGTTGTCAATGATGAGGTTTACGTTATCGAAGTAAATCCGCGTTCCAGCCGTACGGTTCCGTTCCTCAGCAAGATCACCAATATCAAGATGGTAAATGTAGCGACCAGAGTAGCACTCGGCCATACGCTCAAAGAGCAGGGCTTCCGCTCCGGTCTCGTTGATCCGAAACCTTATGTAGCGGTCAAAGCACCGGTATTCTCGTTTGCGAAGATGCAGGACGTTGATATCTCGCTCGGGCCTGAAATGAAATCGACCGGTGTGGTAATGGGGATTGATTACCATTACGCACGGGCACTTTATAAAGCACTTACCGGTGCCGGCATGAATGTACCGGTTAATGGCTGTATCCTGTTTACGGTTGCCGATAAGGATAAAGATGAGATGAAGCAGCTGGCTAAAGCATTTTCCGAGCTGGGATTCCATCTCGTTGCAACTGAAGGAACAGCAAAAGCTATTCATTCCTTGGGAATTGACGCGGATATCGTCGGCAAGGTACATGAGCGCAGCTCGGATATCATCCAGATGATCAAACGCGGTCAGATAAATATGGTTATTAATACGCTTACGCAGGGCAAACATTCTGCAAATGACGGCTTTAAGATCCGCCGGGCTACCGTAGAACATGGTATCCTTTGCCTGACGTCACTTGATACTGCATGGGAGGTTCTCCGGGTATTGTCCTTTATGAGAGAGCGCCGGCTCGTATATTCGATGGCGCTTCAGGATTATGTGGGCGGCGGTGATGAACTTGCCTAAGATTGTTGAAGCTGCTGTTGTCTTGTCAAATAAGGCTTTGACAGCTGATGTTTATGAATTGCAGGTAAAAGCTCCGGAGTCAGCCAAGCTGGCTGCTCCGGGTATGTTCTGCCAGTTGGGGCTGAGCCGCGGGCAGGGAGTATTGCTCAGGCGGCCTATAAGTATCGCTGACGCGGCAGATAATACGCTGACATTTATTTATCGTCTGGTCGGAAAAGGGACAGTTGAGATGTCCCGTCTGAAACCAGGGGAAGAGATAAGCTGCCTGGGGACGCTCGGGCATGGTTTTACACTCGAAGCGAAAAAGCCACTGTTAGTCGGCGGCGGTATGGGTGCGGCGCCATTGCTCTTTTTGGCCAAAGAATATAAAGGCAAAGCTGAATTACTCGTTGGCGGGCGAAACCGTCAGGAACTTTTCTGGACCGAAATATATAAAGATATCGTGTCAAAGATCCACATTACGACCGATGACGGTTCGCTGGGGAAAAAAGGCTTTACGGTAGATTTGCTGCCGGAGCTTTTGCAGAACAATGATTATGACACGATCATCGTTTGCGGGCCGGAGATCATGATGCGCGGTATATATAAAGTTGCCAAAGAATTTGGTGTCAAATGTCAGGTATCGCTCGAAAAACGTATGGCTTGTGGACTGGGTGCCTGCCTTTCCTGTTCGGTTGACACGATCAACGGGCGGAAAAAGGTTTGCAAGGACGGCCCGGTATTTTGGGCTGAGGAGGTGCTGTGATGGATAAACAGGCACTTTTACAGACAGAAATTGCCGGCATAAAGATGAATACGCCGATATTCACTGCCTCCGGGACATTTGGTTTCGGTGAGGAATTTGCCGATTTCGTCGACCTGGAGCGACTGGGCGGCGTCATGGTGAAGGGT
>CALCTX010000276.1 GCA_937907035.1 uncultured Selenomonadales bacterium | reverse complement strand
TTCTTCCGCAGCCAGATCCCGAGAAAAAACCGATGATGTTGGATTATTGATTTCATCCTCATACTTAGAAATCATTGATAAAATATCCTTTTTATTAAAAACATACTTTTCATCAAGGAAAGAATCAAAGTCCGAGTTTTGTTGTTTTTTTTGATCAGATAACCACCGGTAAAAAAGACTAGTTCCGGGGCTGGTTCAGCCGGGACTGCAAGAAAATCACTGTGCTGGCGGCAAATAGTACGGGATAATTCTTGTAAGTAACGTAATTCGGAAACGAAACAGGCAGTTTCTTTATCAAGTTGTTGAACATTGAAAAATGCAACAGTTTTGGGGATAGCTGTGATTGATATGACCGAGATGAGTGCAATAATGATCAATATTTCCGCCAGTGTATGGCCATGTTGTTCAGACATAGAAAAGGCTCCTGTAGATAGCATATAGATCAGTTCCAAAAAGAAAAGCCAGCAATGCACCGATAGCAAGGAAAGGGCCGAAGGCGATATAGCGTTGAGCAGTGCCTTTTAAAAGTATGGTCAACCCCCAAAATCCACCTAGCCAAAAGGCCGACAAAGCGGCCCAGAGTGTTTGCGGAAAGTTGAGCCATATACCGAGAACAAATGCCAGCTTGATATCACCGCCACCCATTCCGCCATCAGTAAGAAAACGAAGTGTCAGCAGCAATCCTGCATAGGCAATTGCACAGCAAACAGCAAGGAGAAAAGATGCCTCATTTTGCAGATAAATAAATATCAGTCCAATTACCAGCATTGGCAACAGTAAACGGTCGAATATCAATTGGTAGTTCCAATCAATTATGCTGATATAAAGTAAAAACGTTGAAAGCAAGCAACCTTTGATGAAAGATAACGAAAAGCCAAATTGTTGATAAATCAGGGGAAATATCACAACTGTGCCAATGAAAACAAAACAGGAATGTTTTTTTAGCAAACTGATAGTTAAGGTTTGGTGAGCAGGGCGATTATTCATTGTTTGCGCCCAATGTCGTTCAGAGAAAGTCCTTGGCATAATGCTTCTTCGTTATTGCTTGACAAAGAATAGGAGGTGGCGGAAATAGTTTTTGTTTCTCCGTTTTGTAGTAAACAGTCGCCGGTTGGTGGTTTTAATTTGTCAACATTAACGATGAAATCTTTAAGATCGGAAACAGAGCTTGGGTATTTTCCGTTTGTGGCTTGATACATGACTATTGCTGAATTAAGAGTTTGTAAATCAGATTGGATTTTTGTCGTATTGGCAAGCTTGATCGTATTGGTAAATTTTGGAATTGCAACTGTTGCCAATACGCCGATTATTGACATTACCACGAGAAGTTCAATAAGAGAGAATCCTTTTTGTTCAGAAAAAAATCTTTTCATTTTAGATATCCTTTCGTTTAAGAAAATATAGTGATCGTATCGAGAATAGGGAGAATTATCGCTAATACCAGGGGAATGATAAAAGCAGCAACTAATAACAGCATTAACGGTTCGGCGATTATTCGCAACCGTTCATAATAGGTTTCCAGTTCCATGCGGCAGCTGGTGGCAATTCTTTCCAGCATACTGTCGATTTCACCGGTTGCTTCGCCGGAGACAAGCAATTCAAGGTATATTGGCGGGAAAAAGTGCTCCTGTCGCAGAGATTCGGATAAAGGATACCCTTTCAGCAGATTGCCACGGCATTGTGTGTATTGTTGCTGCAGATAGTTGCTTTGTGTCAGCGTGATGATATGTTCGACTGCTTTATCGATCACGATGCCGCTGCTTAACAATACAGAGAGGGTACTGGAAAATTTTAGCAATTCACCGGTAAGGAAAAAATGACCGATAATTGGCAGTTTAATTCGGAAATTATCCCAAAATTCCCGGGCACTTTTTTGTCGGCTGATCCGGAACACTGCTATTAAAAATAAGCCGAAGGCAGTAGTGATCAGGAGCCCATGACCATTGATAACTTGTCCGATGCTGAGCAGAATTTTTGTCGGTAATGGGAGAGGCGTATGAAAGCTTTCAAACATAACGGAAAAAGTAGGCAAAACAAAGGTGATAATAATTGCAGCGGCAGTTAAAGCAGATAAAAATAGAATTAGTGGATAGAGCATAACCGTAATTAGCTTTTCCTGTACAGCAGAAGCGTTTTCTAAATGATTGGCTAACCGTAAAAAGATAATGTCTAAACGGCCGCTTAATTCACCGGCTTTTATTAAAGCAATTACTGTCGGGGAAAAGACGGGCGGGTCGGCAGTTTGCATTGCGTTTGAAAGCATTGCGCCATTGTTAACCGCTGTGGTAAGGTCAGAAAGCAGTTTTTGCTGAGCGGGATTATTGTTTTGAGCGGACATGATTTTTAAAGCATCACTGACAGTAATACCGGCATTCAGCATAGTAGCCATTTGGCGGCAAAACTGGGGTGGATAATTTCGTTTTAGTAAAAGGGCGGGTATCAGCGATTTGGAGAAAGAAAAAGAGTTTTTTATTGGGGTTATAGTGATGACCTGCAGATCTTGATTGGCGAGAATTGTTGCCGCAGCTTTTACTGTTTCGGCAGAAATCGTTCCAGTCAAAGTTTGGCCGGTTTTGTTTTTTGCTTCATATGAATATTTCGTTATAAGTCTCCTCCCATATACAGTGAGGCTGTTTCTGCTGAGATTTTATTGTTTTGCAGCAATTGATCAACTGAATTGGCTAAAGTCGACATACCATAATTTTTACCGGACAAAATAGCGGAAGGAAGCTGTTGACATTTGCCGTTTCGGATCAAATTAGCGATTGCCGGTGTAGAAGTCATAACTTCAAAAGCGGCAACCCGGCCTCCGTCAAGTTTTGGTAAAAGTCTTTGATTAACAGTCGCTAAAAGGACAGCTGCTAATTGAGTGCGGAGATGTTGTATTTCAGCCGGGAAAAAGCTTTCCAGCCGCAAAATTGTTTCTGCTGCTGAATTTGTGTGCAGGGTTGCCAAAACAAGATGACCGGTAGAGGCAGCATCAAGAGCGGTCCTGATCGTTTCAGAATCGCGTAACTCGCCAATCAGCAAGATGTTCGGATCTTGGCGTAAGGCACTTTTTAAAGCCTGTGAAAACGAAAAGAAGTCAGTACCGTATTCCCGTTGGCTGATAAAACTGTTGCCGGTCGGGATCAGGTACTCAACCGGATCTTCCAAAGTTATGATGTGCTGAGATTTTTGTTGCGCGGCTGCAGCAAGAAACGCGGCGAGGGTGGTAGTTTTTCCGGAACCTGTTCGTCCGGTTACCAGGATAAGTCCATGCTCTTTTTTTAAGAGTTCGTTCAAAATAATTGGACAGCCCAAATCTGACAGAGCAGCAATATTTTCCGGAATCAATCGTCCTGCTAAAGCAAGATTTTCACGTTGCCGGTATATATTAAAGCGGAATCGCCTTCCGGAATAACTCCAAGCAAAATCTAATTCATTTTGCTTGAGAAAAGTTTCCTTTTGTTGTTCGGTCAGAAGAGAAAAAATAATTCCTTCAAGTTGAGAACTATCTGGTATTGGCAGTTCAGCAGCTGATAGTTGACCGTTATAACGCAAAAAAGGTCTTTGCCCGGCAGTGAGATGAAGGTCGGATGCATTTTGTGTTATTGCTGAGCGCAATAGTTGTTGCCAGTGAATATTTGTGAAAGATGACATAGAATACTCCTTTTTTCGAAAAATCGACAATAAACACAATTCGAGGGGACATGCCATAATTCCTGCTTTGATGTGAAAAAAATTTTACTAATTACCGGGTACATTGTTTTGCCAAGGGAATCATTGCCATGTCAGACAAATCAGTTGGTTTGTGATTTGTGTTGTATATCAAATACTTTGCCTTGCTATAGATTGGGCAGTAGTTGTAAAATATTGTCAGAAGAAGGAGCAAAATTTCATCGATGATTAAAAAAGGAGAGATTTTTGGTTTCCTTGG
>CALCTX010000275.1 GCA_937907035.1 uncultured Selenomonadales bacterium | reverse complement strand
TCCACAATCTCCACCGTCAGCTCCTCGCCCTCGCCCAGAGAGCAGAAGTCCAGAAACGGCGCCAGCGGTTCCGGGTTGTACATACAGGTGCCGCCCGCGAAGACCAGATTCTTAAGGCCTTTCCGATCCTCCGCGCGCAGCGGAATGCCCGCCAGATCGAGCGATTCCAGAATGTTCGTGAAGCTCATTTCGTATTGCAGCGTCACGCCCAGCAGATCGAAATCCTTCACCGGCGTGCGGCTTTCCAGCGAAAACAGCGGGATGTTCTTTTCCCGCATCTTTTCTTCCATATCGGTCCACGGTGCATAAACCCGTTCAGCCGCAGTATCTTTTCTATTATTCAACACCTCGTAAATAATCTTCAAACCAAGGTTTGACATACCAACTTCATAAACATCAGGCATTGACAAAGCAAAAGTACAATCAACTGTCGCATGATCCTTCTTTATCTGATTCCATTCATTACCGGTATAACGGGCCGGTTTTGTTACTGTCTGTAAAACAGACGGTTCAAGTTCTACCATTAATATAATCCTCCATTAAAAGAGCAATCTCTGTTTTTTCAAATGAATATTTAATAACAAGGCTATTGCCATCATATTTGTTGTCAACGCACTTACGCCATAACTCATCAACGGCAACGGAATACCTGTTACCGGCATTATTCCGGTTGTCATTCCGACATTTACCAGAATATGGAAAGCTAACATCGAAGTAATACCCACTGCCAACAACATGCCAAATGAATCACTGGCTTCCTGAGCGATCTTCATTCCGCGCCAAAGAATAATAAGATACAAGATCAACAAAAACGCTGCTCCGATAAAGCCCATTTCTTCCCCGACAACAGCAAAAATAAAATCAGTATGGTTTTCCGGCAAAAAATTCAACTGACTCTGTGTCCCTTCAAACAAACCTTTACCAAAAAGCTGTCCGGAACCGATAGCGATCTTGGACTGAATTATATGATAACCGGATCCGAGCGGATCGACATTCGGATCCAAAAACACCTCAATACGCTTTTTTTGGTAATCTTTCAAGAAAAACCACATTACCGGCATACAGGCCAGTGCTACACCAAACAACCCGCCTAACAACTTAAGATTGATCCCGCAAGCAAAGATCATCCCCAAGAAAATAGCAATAAATACCAACGATGTTCCCAAATCCGGCTGCTTCAGTACAAGTAAAAACGGGAGTCCAATAAATCCTGCCAGTGGCAAAATATCTATCAGCGTATTTATCTTTCCTATCCTGTCTTCTAATAGCGCTGCCAGAGAAACGATCAAAATTATCTTTGAGAATTCCGATGGCTGCAAAGTAACCGGTCCTATCTGTATCCAGCGCTGCGCTCCAAGTGCCGAATGGCCGACAAACATTACAGTAAGCAACATGATCAAATTAAAAATATATAGTTTTTTACCATATGGCAATAAACTTTTATAGTCAAAATTCATTAAAAATACAATAAGCCCGATATTTAAAACAGCAAATAAAGCCTGCCGCTGTACAAACCAAAAACTTTTCCCAGTAACTTCATTCACATGTGTTGCACTGCTAATAGTAATAAGACTTATGATCAAAATTCCCAGGGATGCGAATACTAAAGGCAGATCAATCCGTCTTATCCATCTTTTATTGATCATCAATAATTCCTTCCAATCATTACAGTTTCTCTAACTTTATATGATAACACGAAGTTTAATAATTTGTAAAATCTCCCATTAAATTTTCTGCAGAAATAATAGTTGCTTTTTCAAAACTATCATGATAGAATGTCATGGTAATGAAATTAAAGGGGGGTGAACTATTTGCCAAACATTAAATCTTCTATACTGAGTGTTAAAACTGATGCGAAACTCCATGCTAAGAATTCCGCTGAAAAATCCCGTGTAAAAACGGCTTCTCGCAAGGTTCTCGAGGCTGTTGAAGCAGGCAATGCTGATGAGGCTAAGTCCCTCCTTGTTAATGCTTGCAAGACTATCGACCAGGCTGCAGCTAATCATGTTTATCACAAGAACAATGCCGGTCGTAAAAAGTCCCGCTTGGCAGCAAAAGTCAACGCAATGGCTTAATAGTGTATTTTTAGTTGGATAAGATAAAAGCCCGGCAAAATGCCGGGCTTTATTACTTTTATCAACGCCGGCAAAGCTCAATAACGATATGTTCAAGTCGTTCTGTTCCACTTTTGCCGATCTTAAATAAATAATCTTCATCAGAAAGCTCAAGGAATATAGCCTTGAGCTTTTTTTCATCAAAAGTTGCCGCTGCCCGGCCAATCTTTTCCGCAATAAAAGGATTGATCGGTTTCCCGTCTCCCAGTGGTCTGGCCAACTGCTTGCCTTTTATTCCTTGGGCCATAAATGATCTGGCTAACATCAACTGCCGGACATTTTTTGCCAATAACGCCACTAAAACCGGAACATAAACTCCGTCATTTATCTGTCGTTCTAACAATGTAAGTGCGAGTTTTGTATTATGATTATTTATCGCCTCGATCATGGCAAATCCTGATACTTCCGGCAATGCCGACAACATAGTTTCCAAATCGCGGCGAGTAAAGATCTTTTTATCAGAATACAACGCCAGCTTATCAATTTCACTGTCCAAAAATTCAAGCGGTACCGGACGCATCATAGCTACCGCACCCAAAAAGCAGTCCATTGCTCCGCCATCAAACCGCCGGTCTATTTCCATAAGTTTTTCCCGCAGCCAATCGCTTACCTTCCACGGTTCAACTGGTTCAGCTTCAAGTATTGCACCGATTTTTTCTATGGCTTTATATATTTTACGACGTTTATCTGCTTTTGCCGAAAGCTCAAAAATAACATAATTTGACTCCGGCATATTCTCCAAAACTGATATCAAACCTTCAACATCTTTATCCTTCTTGCTGTCGCTTTTTTCACCACTATCATTACGACTGCCTTTTTTCTCTTTTAAAAATGCCGCATCACGGACTAAAAACACATTTTTCTCACTGAAAAACGGAACTTCATCCAACTACGCCATCAACGCACCGGGAGAAATATTGTCTTCAACCCGTTGCAAACCTTCTTCTTTTTCCTGTGCTTCGGGAAACAATACCGTCAATAATCTTTTTTCAACTTTATTAATAAAATATGGCTCTTCTCCGGCCAACAAAAAAACATGTTTCATACCCGTCTGCCGGAGTGATGCCATAAATTCTCCGTATTTCATATTATACCGTCCTAAAAAAGGCTGCCGCTTGCAAAACACGCGACAGCCTCATTCTTTAATTATTAAAGATATTCTTCAGTGCCTGAATATTTACATCCCGATTCAACTGCGCCAAATAAGTGGTCAATTTTATATTCTTTGGACAAGCCTTTGCACAATTTTGGCTGTTTCCGCAACTGGTAATACCACCTTTTTGCATGATCGCATCAAGGCGCTTCTCCTTGTCGTATTCTCCCAACGGATGCAAATTGAAGAGATAGGCCTGAACTATCGGGGCCGGCCCCATAAAATCAGACTGCGGTCCGACATTAGGACAAGCCTCCAAACAACAACCGCAAGTCATACAATGAGAAATCTCATATGCTGTCTGGGCAGTGTATGGATTATAACGTGGTGCTTTACCAACTTCCCATGTACCATCAATATTTACCCAGCCTTGAATCCGCTTCAGGCTCTCAAACATAACCGTACGATCAATAAGCAGATCACGAATTACTGGGAATGTCCGGGCCGGTGCCAGATGTATCGGCTGCTCGAGTTCATCTACCAATGCTGCACAAGCCTGCCGTGCTTTGCCATTGATAACCATCATGCAGGCACCGCAAACTTTTTCCAGACAATTACATTCCCAAACAACCGGTGCAACTCTTTTTCCTTCCCGCGTCACCGGATTTTTCTGAATCTCCATGAGGGCTGCAACAACATTAAGCGCAGGACGATAAGGCACATCGAACTCTTCAGTATAGCGTTTTCCCTTTGGACTATCCTGACGTTCAATGATAAATGTTACAACTTTTTGACTTTTATCTGCCATTATTCTGCCCCCCTCACTTCTTTGCTACCGCATAATTACGCGGGCGTGGCTTTATGAGCGAATGCTCAAAGTCTTCATAAGTAATTATCGGATCACCAGTCGCCGGATCATACTTTGCCACCGTGATCTTCAGGAAATGTCCGCCGACGCCGAGAGATGAAACGGACAGATCGAGTGAAAACGGATATTCTGTCGTTTCCTTAACGGGAAGTGCATCTATCTCGTATTTTACGGTGACCGGCTCCGTCGTCGGGTACGTAGCATACACGGAAAGATTGA
>CALCTX010000274.1 GCA_937907035.1 uncultured Selenomonadales bacterium | reverse complement strand
GACTTCCCGCATTACCTCCGAAGCCTCTTCCATAGCTCCGCCAATTCCCTGCTCACCATGACCGTTTACCATATCACCATTTTCGACAAAATTACGTGGATCCTTGCCCGGCATAATATTAATGAATTTTTCGCCCAAAAAACCGCTGGATGATACACTGATCTCGGAATCACGGGGAATTTGCGCATCCCCGTTTATTTTCATTGTCACACGAACCTTTTTATCCTCAGATTCAATATTGATAACCTTGCCGACCGGAACACCAGCCAAACGAACTTTAGCGCTATTGTTCAACCCAATAACGTGATCAAACAAAGCGTAGACTGTATACTCATGACTGCTCCCTATATGGATGTCGCTCAAAAAGAACAACATGGCACTTAACAATACCAATCCCAGTACTGTAAAGGCACCAACCTTTGTTTCATTTGACATCAGTCTTTTCCTCCTCTATATGCATTTCCCGCAGAAAAGCCTTTACCCGTTCATCTTTTAAACGGCGAAATCTATCGGTCGGTTCAACCGCAATAAGCTCTCCCTGATACAGCATCGCTATCCGGTCAGCAATATAACAGGCACTTGTCATATCATGAGTTACCACAATTGAAGTAACCCCCATACGTTTTTGCGTTTCAATTATCAATTCATCGATTTTTTCTGTCGTTACCGGATCAAGTCCGGAACTTGGTTCATCATAGAACAAAATTTTAGGATCAAACGCTATTGCCCTTGCCAACCCGACACGCTTTTTCATACCGCCGGAAAGTTCTCCCGGCATCATACCGCCAACGCCAGGCAACCCGACCTGTTCCAGCTTCGCTTCAACAATCCGGGCAATCTCCGCTTCGGATTTATCGGTATGTTCCCGCAAGCCAAAAGCTACATTATCAGCAACTGTTAATGAATCAAATAACGCCGAATACTGAAAAACCATTCCCATATTCAATTTGACTTTATCAAACTCATCATCATCTAATTCGGAAATGTTTTGATCATCTATCCAAATTTCGCCATCAGTTGGTTTTTCCAAGCCGATCAATAATTTCAGCAATGTAGTTTTTCCGGAACCGGAACCGCCGATGATCGCTAATGTCTCTCCTGTTTCAATTGTGAGATCTATATGCTTTAAAACATGCTTTTTTCCAAAAAACTTATTGACATCCTTCAGGACGATCATACCTACACCTCACCGATACAATATCAACGACAAGAAGCAATTTAGCATAAAGATCACAATTATCGAGCTTACCACTGAGCGTGTCGTAGCAATACCAACGCCCTCAGCACCTTCCGGTGCCTTCAAGCCGTAGTAACAGCCGAGGATTGCTATCACTATCCCAAACACGGCTGCCTTTATCAAACCACCGGTAACATCATGCATACTTACAAAATTCTCTATTGAATCCCAATACAAAAAAGTGCTTATCTCCGGATTGCTGACAGCGACCCCCCAGCCGCCCAACACCCCGACCAGATCCCCAAACACGGTAAGCACCGGGACCATCATCATACAGGCTAACATCCTTGGAACGATCAAATACTCAATCGGATTAACCGCTAATACCCTTAAGGCATCAATCTGTTCCGTAACCTTCATTGTACTGATCTCCGCCGTTATCGCCGAACCAACCCGGCCGGCGGCAACAACTCCGACCAAAACCGGACCAAGCTCACGCCCAATAGCGATCGCTATGACGCCGCCAATCGTTGCCTGCGCGCCAAAGCGAACAAATTCATGTGCAACTTGCAATGTCATAACCATGCCGGTAAACAACAATGTCAAAGACACTATCGGTAAAGAATCAGCACCGAGATGAGCCATCTGCCCGATAACGTGCTTGATCCGTGGCGGCTTCTTCAATTGTTTGAAGGTGTTCAGTACCAGCAAAACGATTTCCCCGACAAAGTTCAGCCAGTTGATCACGCTGATCCCGATACGCTCCAAAAACTGCATCAGCATCAATCCTTAACAATAATACAGCAAATTTGCAAGTAAAAACTCACACCAAAAGAAGGGTATAAATACCCCATTTCACATTATTATACAATAAGCTGCACTATTTTCCTAATAAAATTTATTAAAATTGCATTAAAAAAGAGAGCTTAACTGCTCTCTTTTTTTAAGACATATTTATTTATCGCTTCAGCGACTCCTCCCGCTTCACCAGATACAGTCACGTAATCCGCCATCTCCCGTACTGTTTCATTGGCATTTCCCATTGCTATCGCCAAGCCGGCTGCCTTCAGCATCGATATGTCATTGTCCGAATCACCCAAAGCCATTATCTCCGCGGGGGCAATACCATATCTTTCTGCCAGCGCCAGCATAGCCCCGGCCTTGCTTACCGACGGCCGGATAACTTCTATATACACTTCCGTCGATTTCATTGCCACTATATCAGCCGAAAATTTCACATTAAGATCAATAACTATATCATCGGACATTTCCGGTGTTTGTCCAACGATCAGCATCTTTTCCACATGTTTTGTCCGGGATAACATCCCTTCGCGTCCGACAGCATGTCCTTTTATTCCCGCCGCAGCTTCATAAGCTTTAGCTTTTTCAGTCTGAAGAACATAGTAAAATTCGCCATCTGAATAAAGCTGAATATATATATCGCGCGCAAAACAATATTCCAGAACAGCCCGCACTGTTTCTTCTTCCATAAATGAGCCACTGATCAGTTCTCCGGCAACGGTTTTCACCACAGCCCCATTATATGTGATCAGCGGAGCCGTGATTCCCAATTCTTCCGCATACGGTCTGGCTGAACTGTACATCCTGCCGGTAGCGAAAGTAACTATAACTCCTTTTTCCTGCGCTTCCCGAACCGCTTCAATATTAGCTGCCGGTATTTTATGAGCAGCATTAAGCATCGTGCCGTCAAGATCGGAAACGATCATTTTTATCGCCATAAAAATCTCCTTCTGTCATCATAGTTTACCGCTTTTGTCCGGCAAACGGATTAGCCGATGGTTCTATCTGATACAAGCGGAACAACTGCTCAAATATCCGGCTGGCCACAGGAGCTGCTATCTGACCGCCATAATAAACACCTGTCGGATCATTTATTACTACCAAAACTGTAAGCTGCGGATTTTCTACCGGAGCAAAACCGCAAAATGAAGCAATATAGCGGCCTTCCATATAACCGGCTCCATCAGAACGAATTTTTTCGGCTGTACCGGTCTTGCCGGCGATACGATACCCCCGTACCGCTGCCTTTTGCCCGCCGCCACTGGCTACAACCGCTTCCAAAAGCCCTACCAGGGTTTTATCAGTCACCGACTCAATCGTCCGTCGCACTTCCTTCGGCTGAGTAACCTCATATTCCGAACCATCAGCATTACGCACAGCTTTTACTATATACGGGCGCATAAGTATACCATCATTGGCGATAGCCGATACTGCTGTTATCAACTGCAGCGGGGTTACCGCTATACTTTGCCCGATAGACATCGTTGCCACATCTGAATCCCGCATCTCCTTCGGTTCAAACAATATTCCCGATTCCTCTGCCGGAAGTTCAATGCCGGTAACTTCACCAAAGCCAAAAAGTTTAGCATAATTCGTCAATTTATCAGCGCCAAGTTCCAATCCTACTTTTGCAAAACCGGTATTAAGCGAATTCTTCACTATATCGGTAAAAGATACCGTTCCAAAACTTTCTCCGTTCCAGTTTTGAATACGCCGTTCCGATACTATAACGTATCCCGGATCGACAAACATCTGATTTGGTGTAACCGTCTGCTCCTGAAGTGCTGCCGCCGCGACAATTGATTTAAAGGTTGAACCCGGCTCATAAATAAATGAAACTGCCTTATTCTTCCAATTTTCCGGAGCATAATCATAAAACTTGTTTGGATTATATGACGGCCGGGATCCCATTGCCAGGATTTCTCCCGTTTTCGGATTCATAACAATTGCCGTTACCGAAGCCGGATCATTTGCCGCCATCGCTTCATCCAAAGCCTGCTCAACAATGAACTGAGCCGTACTGTCCAAGGTCAGCTCAATAGACTTGCATTTATCACCTTTATAACGTTGCTGAGAAAAAATCGACCGGAATATAGGACGATCATTTGTATCCGTCTGAACATATGTTTCCGTTACGCCGCCTTTGATCAGCTTATCATAGGCCTGCTCAATCCCGTCCAAACCGATATCATCGGTCCCCACAAAACCGAGCACATTTGCCGCCAACATATCATTCGGATAGTATCGCTTGGCTTCATCAATAAAATTAAGACAATTATATTCCTCGTCTTCGATCAGTTTTTTTACCTGAGTAACTTCATCCATAGACAAATAGTGCTTCACCCAAACAAACCCGCCGCCCTGGGCAATATCAGCCAAAATCTCTTTCTCTGAGATTCCGATCAACGGTGATAATTTTGCCGCAACGTCATTGGCATTTTTCACACTGTTTGGATCAATATAAAGCGATTGTGTCATAATACTGACAGCAAGTTCCCGGCCATTACGGTCAACTATCATCCCTCGTGGCGACTGCATTACCTGATTATCACCCGTCTGGATCCTGACCCATTCCGCCAGCCTTTTTCCTTCAACCAATTGGATCCAGGCATAACGAAAGACAATAATCCCTAACATCAGCCAGATCACTGCCGCCATCCGATTGATATTGCGCCCTATAAATTTTCTGCTATTATGATCATTGGTATTCATCGATCTTCTCCATAAAAAAATATTAAACAGATGACATTTACATAAAAAAATACTATAATCAGCAGTACAATATATCAAAAACTTAAAAAATGTAGGTTGGTGAAAAAGATGGACGATATCGACAAAAAGATTTTAAAACGCCTGCAGACTAATTCCCGAATAACGATTTCTGATCTCAGTGCAGAAATTTCCTTGTCTGTTCCCGCAATCCGCGAACGGCTCAAAAAATTGGAAACTTCCGGTGCGATAAAACAATACACCGCCATTCTCGACCCGGCAATATTCAATAAACATCTTATGGCCCTGATATTTCTGCGGTTCAACAGCCCGAAGCTTGGTGATAAGTTCACCAGCTTTGCTCATACCGAAAAAGAAATAAAAGAATGTTATTACATCACCGGTGATTTTGATTATTGCCTGAAAATCGTCACCAAAGACACCAGCACCCTGGAAAGCTTACTGGCACGAATAAAGAATATGCCCGGCATAACAAAAACCCAAACGATCGTTATGCTTTCAACCATTATCGACAATCCGTCGATATCACCGGATTGATCACCAATGATATTTTTCTCCGCGATTGATCTTAAACGCACGGTAAATCTGCTCTACTAAAAGCAAGCGAACCATTTGATGTGTAAATGTCAGTTGCGAAAACGACAATCGTTCATCAGCAGCGGCTCTCACTTCCTGTGAAAGACCAAACGCCCCGCCGATCAAAAAGGTCAGATTGCTTTTCCCGTTTAACGCCAGCGTATTTATCTTTGCTGCCAGTTCTTCGGAGGAACATTCTGTACCATAAACATCGAGCACAAATAAATAACTGTCGGCAGGAACCTGCCGCAAAAGACGGTCTCCCTCCAGGGAGAGCGTCTTTTCTTTTTCCGCCGCTGAAGGATTTTCCTTCATTTTTTCTTCACTGATCTCAATTATCTCTAATTTCGCAAACGGCGTAAGCCGTTTGCGAAATTCGGCAATACCGGTTTCTAAATATTTTTCTTTAATCTTTCCGGCACAAACTATTGTTATTTTCATTATCAGTCATCCTGCGGCATTTCTTTCAAAACCGTATCTGCCGTGATCTTTTCCCCATCACGGGCGTAAACGATCGTGATCGTATCGCCGACATTATGCTCGGCAATAGCCGCCCGAAGCTCAGCTATTGTATTAACCTTAGTTCCGCTGATCTCCAGAATTATATCCCCGCGGCGAATACCGGCTTTGTCAGCCGGACCATTCAGCGTTACATTCTGAACATATACACCGGCATCAACATTTAACTGGTACCCCTGTCGGGCCGCTGACTCTTTATCAAATACACCAACACCAAGATACGGCCTTACCACATGCCCATTATTCATCAACTGTTCAACAACATCCCGTACTGTATTGATCGGAATAGCAAAACCCATTCCCTCAACACCGCCGGCAGCGATTTTTGCACTATTGATGCCAATAACATAACCGTCAGCATTTACTAACGCACCACCGGAATTTCCTGGGCTGATAGCCGCATCAGTTTGAATAAGTTTTAAACGGCGTTCGCTCAAATCAAGCGTACGGTTCAAGGCACTGATAACACCAGTCGTTACACTTCCCTGAAATTCAAGGCCGAGCGGATTGCCGATTGCAAGCACGGTGTCTCCGACGCGAAGAGAACCGGAATCGCCGATTACGACGGGCTTGAGATTCTCGGCATCTATCTTCAGAACGGCGATATCGTTGCTTTCGTCATAACCGATTACTTCGGCGTCATAAACGCTGCCGTCGAATGTTTCAACGGATACTTCGCTGCTGTCTTCTATGACGTGATAGTTCGTGAGAATATAGCCGTCGCTGCTGATGATGAAACCGGAACCGGCGCCTTCATAGGTCGTGATGCCGTAATAGGTCATCGCCTGCCCCTTGATGGTGATTCCGACTGTCGAGCTGACGTTGTCTTCATAGATGTCGGCAGGGCTGCCTTCTGAAGCAGCGGCCTTGCCGGGGACTGAAGATGCAGCCGGAGCCGCGATGATGACGCGCTCTTCGACCGGCTTGACGTCTGCCTCTGCTTCCGGCTCGGCAGGAACTGCTGCTTCGAGTTCGACGGCTGCTTCAGCTGCGGGCTCTGCAGTGATTTCTGCCTCAGTTACATCTGCAGGAGCAGCTTCGTCAGTTGCTTTGTCATCAGTCTTCTTTCCGATGGAGCTGTTGAGAATGCTGCTCATGCCCTCTTTCGTGAGAACGGGGGAGTACTTCTCCCACAGAGAAGCGCCGCCGACTGCACAGAGAGCTCCGATGATTGCGCATAAAAGAACGATTGCTACTATCTTTCCTGCGCGGCCTTTTTTCTTTTTCTTCGGAGTTGATTCGCTTGAAACGTATCCGTTATCTTCCATTATTTTTTCTCCTTCCTCACTGCCGTACCGGCGGCAGATTCTTTAAAGATGAATGTATTATAACTCGATTGTTGTTTTTTTAAAGATAAATTTGTGTACATTCTATTAAATAATTATGAACGAAGAGCCAGCAATATAAAGTGACATACTGAAGCTGATGTGATATAATCAATAAAAAAGCTGAATGAAAGGAATTGCCGCGATGATTAAATATAAAAAAACATTTGTAAATGCTTTGTGGGTTGTTCTTTTCGCCGGCCTTTTTTATTTTAATTTTTGCGTGCATCCGCAGGTTATCCTGGACTATGACGACTGGTCCTATGTTTCCTATCTTCGTGTTCCGATTCCGTGGCCGACGTTCTGGAATCCTTCCAGAGTCCTTCCGGAACTGCTTATGCCTTTGGCAGGGTTTGCAGGTAGCCTGGTATATAGGCTGTTTCCGGGCCTTGGGTATATCATGGCAGAG
>CALCTX010000273.1 GCA_937907035.1 uncultured Selenomonadales bacterium | reverse complement strand
ATCCAAATATCTCCCTGCCCTTCGGGAACGCCAAGTCGCTGCGCTGAATTGCGATTTGCCAACTGTACCAGCATGCCGAGCAAATTTTCAATTTCCTGTTTAGTTCCGGAAGAACTTACCACACCGGAAGCAATAACTTCACCAGCACGAAAACTGATCTCTCCCTCACGGATTATCTGCATACCCTGGCGCAAAGATTCATTCCGCTCCTGAAGAGATGAGTTTGTTTGTACCAACTGATCATTTGTTTCATTGAGAGCCTGATTCTGCTCCGTCAAGGTATATTTTTCTTTTTCCAGCTCTTCATTTCCTTTGGAAAGTTCCTGGGCGTATTTTTTAAGCTCGCCTTCTTGTTTATGCAAGCGGTCAAGTTCCTGCGTTGATGCTGCCAATTTTTTCTCATTCTCAGCAATCGTCCGATTGAGCTTTTCCATACCAAAAAGCGCCGTCCGGACATTTTCACTGGTCGCTGCCAGAATTGCAAAAGTAAAGGTAGTGATCAATATGCCGGTAACAACTGTCATAACAGTCGATGTATCACGCGGCCGCAAGCCAAAGATAGATATCTTTTTCTTGCCGATCTTTGAACCAAGCCGATCCCCAATAAAAGCGATCGCACCGCCCATTATTACCAAAACCGCGATCAGCACCAAACCGTACACTTGATACACCTCCTCAATAAATAAAACCGAATTATTTCGTTGCCCGCCACATTAAATAAGCTCCGGCAATCGCACCGATAATATTTGGCATCCAGACTGCCAGCCAGGCAACTACTACACCGCCATTAGCCAAAGCATTGCACAACGTCATAAGTGCATAATAGATAAAGATAATTATCAAGCTAGTCACAAATCCCATTGATGAACTGTTACGATTTGGCTGCAAAGCCAACGGGACTCCGACCAAAGTAAAGATAAAGCTGGCCATCGGCACAGTAAACCGCTGATACATTTCCGTTTCAAATTTCTTAGCATTGACAAAACGTTTGCCTAAAATCTTTATCGTTTCTTTCAACTCACGGATCGTCATTTCCTCCGGAGCTTTTTGATCACGAATTATCTTTGTCGGCGATTCATTTATCGGCAAAAGTTGTTTTTCAAAACGAACTGTATGTGATGCTTTATCCTCACTATTGATATCATAAATAATACCATTATGCATCAGCCAGTTATCGCCTTTCCATTCGGCATACTCAGCATTCTCAACATGACTTACCTTGCCGTCTTGAAACACCTCCAAGGTAACACCCTGCATCTGCTGCGTAGTACCATCAAAGCGCCGGGCATAAATAAGCCGGCTGATCTTTCCCGCATGAATATCCTTGATGATGATATGATCCTGAGATTTTGGTGCAGTATTTTTTCTGATCTCATAATGCAAAACATTGGCATAAGCTCCATTAGCCCAGGGCACAATATACTCATTAAACCAAACAGAAAAAATACTTACTAATATTCCCAGCACCAAAGCCGGCGTTGCGATCCGCAAGAAACTGATCCCGCAAGATTTCATTGCATTTATCTCACTTGAAGCTGACAAACGGCCAAATGCAAGCAAACTCGCCAACAGCATCGACATTGGAAATGTCCAGATAACAACTCCCGGCAAACTGAAAACAAATATTTTCAAAACCGAAGACATAGATGCCCCATATTCCGTTATAAAACGTGCTATGCGGAATAAAGTACCGGAACTTATAAATACCGATGCAAAAGCGCAAACACCAAACAGGAAAGTATAAAATGTTTCCTTAAATATGTATTTGTCGAGTATTCGGATATTAAACTTCTTCATCTATCAACACAATCTCCTACAACGTGAACTGATCACCTAAATAGAATTTCCGCGCCAATTCATTATTAGCTACTGTTTCCCGATCCCCTTCAAGCAAAATTTTCCCTTCATTCATTATATAGGCTCTGTCAACAATACTCAAGGTCTCACGAACATTATGATCGGTAATCAATATCCCGATACCACGTGTCTTTAAATAACGAATTATTCCCTGAATATCGGCAACTGCAATCGGATCAACTCCGGCAAACGGTTCATCAAGCAAAATAAAATTTGGTTCCAATGCCAAACAACGGGCAATCTCCACCCGGCGGCGCTCGCCGCCGGAAAGTTCTGTCCCCTTACGCTCCCGAACATGCATAACATGAAATTCGGTCAATAATTTCTGGATCCTGTCTTCACACTCTTCATCCGTAAGTCCCATTGTCTCCAAAATCGACATGAGATTCTCTTCAACAGTCAACTTGCGGAATATCGAACTTTCCTGTGCCAAATAGCTTAATCCCATCTGGGCCCGCTTATGCATCGGCAATAATTCAACATTTTGATCATCAATAAAGACTTCTCCCGCTGTCGGGTGTTCCAATCCGATGATCATATAAAATGAGGTTGTTTTCCCGGCACCATTTGGCCCTAAAAGGCCAACAATCTCGCCTTTTTTTACAGTCAATGACACATCATCAACAGCATTCCGCCCTTTATATCTTTTGACAAGATGCTTTGCTTCAATCTGCACAGTTACCCCTCTTATTTCTCTTCATCTTTTGTCTGCAATTTGTCATCAGCGAGGAAAATAGTGATCTTTTTGCTCTTTAAAGTATTATTTTCCTGAACAGCCCATGCATTTCCGGTAAGGACTGCTTTGCCGCTTTCTTTTCCCCAATATTCAGCAACATCCCCGCCGCCCTCAAAATCCCGCGGTGGTGACATCGTATGGGTTCGACCCCCATCACCGGCACCATTGTATAAAGTCTTTTTAAAAATTTCATGAATTATTTTAACATCATCTTTTTCATAATCTTTCTCAAGCTCTTTTGCAATTTTATCCATTGCAGCTTCAATTTGTTTTGATAAATCTTTATTTTGTTGTTTCTTATACGTTAATTGTTCTTCAAGAAGTTGAACAACTTTTTCAGTTGTAGTAGAAGCGTTTCCCAAATCATTCACCACATTTCGTTCAGTATAAGTTATGGATGATTATACCATTTACGCGAATAGATTTAAAAGACACCTTTTGCTGATTTTGCTATTGCCTTTGGCTGCTGAAGCGATAATCCTTCTAATAGCCAGCGAAGCTCCTGTTGTGAAAGGTTACGTACTTCATTTTCATCTTTTGGCCATTGCAGTTTCCCGTTATCTAGCCGTTTATAAAGCATGGCGAAGCCATCTCCATCAAAATACAAACATTTATAGCGGTCTTTGCTCGTTCCAGAAAATAAGAAGATGGAATCGCTATATGGATCCAGTTCAAAAGAATCCTGAATGAGTGTAGCGAGACCATCAATACCTTTTCGCATATCGGTCTTGCCACAAATGATATAGATGTTTTGCACGCTCTTAAA